>JBKOYW010000132.1:0-2308 GCA_046744275.1 Actinomycetota bacterium | reverse complement strand
GGGCTGCTGCTCGGCGCCGCTGCCGCGCTCGCCGCCGCCGCGGGAGCCCGCATCGCCTATGCCCGCGAGGGACACGAGATCACGGTTCGCGCGCGAACGTGCGAGGAAGGCCGCCGGCGCCCCGCCGCCGCCCGTCTGCGCGCGCTGCGGCGGTGATCAGGAGCGGACCGGCGACATCTCGGTGCGCGTCATCTTCACCGACGCGGACAGCTCGGCACCTCCCGCTCCCCGGAACACGCCCTTGACCGGCGGCACGTCCGCGTAGAACCTCCCGTGGCCGACCTTCACGTGTGTCTCGCCGCCGAGCGTACGGTTCGTGGGATCGGCCGAGACCCACATCGGCTCGCCGTCGCCCGGCAGCAGCGCCTCGATCCAGGCGTGCGTCTCGACCTCGGCCGAGTCGGCGCCCTCGTCGCCGTTCGGCGGCGCCCACAGGTACCCGGATACGTAGCGCGCGGCGATCCCGTGGCGGCGCAGGAGCAGGAGCGAGAGGTGCGCGAAGTCCTGGCACACGCCGGCGCCGGTCTCGAGCAGGTCGGCCACGGTCGAGCCGACGAACGTCACCCCCGGCCGGTACTCGAACCGGTCGGGGATCAGCTCGACCAGCGATCGCACCGTGGCGAGCGGGCTCTCGCCGCGCGACAGGCCCACGAGCTCGTCGAGCTCGAGCACGTCCGGCTCGCCGTCGGTCAGGAGGAACTCACCCGCCGCCGCTCGATACGCCGCCTCCTCGAGCTCCGCCCATGGCGCCTCGAGAGGATCCTCGGGGGCCGTCGTCTTCACGCGCGCACGAACGTCGATCGACAGGTGGTCGTGCGGTCGCGAGATCCCGAACTCGATCACCGTCGTGCCGAAGTAGTCGTAGTGCTGGTGCAGCCGCGCCTCGGGGTCGACGCGCACCACGAAGTCGTCCACCCGCTGCGTCGCCGTCGTCGCGGGCTTGACGCGCAGCGCGTTGAGGTTGTCGGTGACCGGCGCCTCGTAGCGGTACTCGGTCAGATAGCGGATGGCGAAGTGCATCAGGCTGTGACGAGCCGCGCCTCGGGGGACGCCATGCCTCCAAAGTACCGCTGCGCGATGTCGGCATCGACCTGCGCGAGCTCCCGCTGAACACTGCCAAGCGTGGCGGACAGCGCCCCGTCGGGCTCGATCGTCCTCGCGCGGAAGTCGAGGTCGGCCATCAGCCGGCCCACCCGCAGCACGGCCGGCGAGCCGCGGTAGCTGGCGTCCGCCGCGGTCAACGCGGCGTGCAGCGCCTCGACCGAGAACGCCACCGAGTCGGGGTAGTCGCGCTCGTACAGGAGAAAGCGCGCGACCGGAGCGGCGTTCGGCGGCGCCGGGATCGCACGCCGGTAGGCCTGGAACCCGCCGACCGCCTGGAGCAGCGCCAGCGCCTGGCCGTCCAGAGCGTGTCCCTCCGCCTCGGCGGCCTCCGGCGGCAGAGCGACACGCAGCATCCGCAGCACCATGTCGCCGGCCTCGATCGCAGCCCCCGCCTGCAGGAACGCGTGCGCCTCGTCGCGCAGCATCGTCCGCGAGGTGACGCCCCAGAACAGGCCGCAGCGCTCGCGCACATACGCGTAGACGGAGTACGGACCGCTCCGCAGCGCCGCCGACATGTCCCGCCTCAGCAGACCGAGGTGGAACGTGTTGATCGCCTCCCACATCTCGGCCGAGAACACGTCGCGGACCGTGCGCGCCCCCTCGCGCGCGCGTGTGACGCAGTTCAGCACCGACGTCGGGTGATCGGGGTCGAGCGTGAGCGCACGCAGCACCTCGTCGCGCGAGGCCGGCGATTCGGGCGGCTCGCCGCTGACGATCGTCAGCAGGTGGTCCCACGACAGCAGCACGCCCGCCGGGTCGTCCGGCCGCGCCTGCACGTCGGCATGGAAGACGCCGTCGAGCATGCGCGCGGTGTGCTCGGCGCGCGCCAGCTGGCGGCCGATCCAGTACAGCTCGTGCGCAATGCGGGCTAGCACGCCTGCTGCTGCTGTTGCTGCTGCTGGGAGGACCACTCGCCCTGGCTGAGGCCAGGCATCCGCGGCGGCGCCCACCGCGCCGTCGGCGTCGTCTCGGCCACGTCGCCGTCCACGCCCTCTTCGAGCACCCACGTGTCCTTCGAGCCGCCGCCCTGGGAGGAGTTGACGATCATCGACCCCTCGCGCAATGCCACGCGCGTGAGCCCGCCCGGGACGATCCGGATGTCGTCGCCGAACACGGCGAACGGGCGCAGGTCGACGTGGCGGGCCGCGAGCGAGCCGTCGGCGGTCGCGGTCGGGACCGTCGACAGCCGCACGAGCTCCTGCGC
>JBKOYW010000497.1:0-5336 GCA_046744275.1 Actinomycetota bacterium | reverse complement strand
CGGTCAAGGCGCGCCACCTGGGCCCGTTCGAGCTCTCCCCCGGGATCTCCCAGGGCGCCCGCGGCGCGGCGCTGGCGGCAGGCCGAGCCGCGGGTCTTTGGGACAACGACGAGGCGTTGCAGGAGGTGACGTGAATGGCGGAGGCCCTGCTCGAGGCGCGCGGGATCGTCAAGAACTTCGGCCGCGTGCGCGCCCTGCGCGGAGCGAGCTTCACCGTCCACGAGGGCGAGGTCGTAGCGCTGATCGGCGACAACGGCGCCGGCAAGAGCACGCTCGTGAAGACGCTGTCGGGCGTCCACGAGCCGGACGACGGCGAGATCCGCTTCGAGGGCCGGCCCGTGACCATCCCGACCCCGCACGCGGCGCGCGAGCTCGGGATCGAAACCGTCTACCAGGACCTCGCGCTGGCGCCCGACCTCGAGTCCTCCGCGAACCTGTTCCTCGGCCGTGAGGCCACCCGGCCGGGCATCCTTGGCAAGCTCGGCTTCCTCGACAAGGCCGCGATGCGGCGGCAGACGCAGGACGCGTTCAAGCAGCTCGGCGTCGGCGTCCAGGACGCGACCGCGGCCGTCGCGACACTGTCCGGCGGCCAGCGCCAGGGCGTCGCGGTCGCCCGCGCGGTCACCTGGGCGGGCAAGGTCGTGTTCATGGACGAGCCGACCGCCGCGCTCGGGGTGGTCCAGACGCGCAACGTGCTCGACCTCATCAAGCGCGTGCGCGAAACCGGCCTCGCGGTCGTCCTCATCAGCCACAACATGCCCGAGGTCATGGAGGTCTCCGACCGCGTCGAGGTCCTCCGTCTCGGTGAGCGCGTCGCCCGCTTCAGGACGGCGGACGCCTCGATGGAGGACCTCGTCGGCGCGATGACCGGCGTGCTCAAGCACGAGGAGGATCCGTCATGACGCTCGAGCTCGAGCGTGAGGACGAGCAGGTCGAGCAGGCGACGCGCTGGCAGCGGCTCGCGACCGGCTCGACGACGTGGATCATCCTGATCCTCGCCGGGATGATCGTCGTGTTCTCGGTGCTGGAGCCGGACGCGTTCTCGACGGTCAACAACACGCGCAACCTGGCCACCAACGCGGCGATCCTGCTGGTGGTCGCGGTCGGGATGACGTTCGTGATCATCACCGCCGGCATCGACCTCTCGGTCGGCTCGGTGCTCGTGTTCGCCGGCGTCGTCTCGGCGAAGGCGATGAACGGGATGGACGGCGACGGCGCGGGCGTGATCCTGGTCGGACTGCTCGTCGCGCTCGCCGCCGGCCTCGGCTGGGGCGTGCTCAACGGCATCCTCATCACGAAGGCGCGCGTCCCGCCGCTGATCGTCACGCTCGGCACGCTCGGCATGGCGCTCGGGCTGTCGCTCATCATCACCAACGGCGTCGACATCCGCGAGGTGCCGCCGAAGCTGGTGACCGGCATCGGCGTCGGTCGCGCGTTCGGGGAGATCCCGTGGCTGGTGGTGATCGCCGCCGGCGTCGCGGTGTTCTTCGGCGTGCTGCTGCACGCGACCCGCTTCGGGCGGCACACGTACGCGATCGGGTCCAACGAGGAGGCGGCACGGCGCGCCGGCATCGCCGTCGACCGCCACCTGATCGCGGTCTACGGCATCTCCGGCCTGCTCTCGGGCCTGGCCGGATTCCTCAGCCTCGCGCGCTTCGCCACCACCACGATCGGCGGGCACGCGACCGACAACCTTCAGGCGATCGCCGCCGTGGTCCTGGGCGGCACCAGCCTGTTCGGCGGCATCGGCACCGTGCTCGGCACGGTCGTCGGCGTGTTCATCCCCGCCGTGCTGCAGAACGGCTTCGTGATCACCGGCGTGGAGCCGTTCTGGCGCGACGTCGCGGTCGGCGCCGTGCTGATCGCCGCCGTGTACCTCGACCAGCTGCGGCGCCGGACGCAGTACCGGGACTGACATGTACCACGAGGAGGAGGCAACTCATGCGCAAGTGGGCAGCTGTGCTGCTGCTCGCCCTGGCCGCGGGGACGGTCGTGGCGTGCGGCGACGACGACGATGACGGCGGTGGCGGCGGAGCCACCGGCGGCGACAGCAAGAGCTACAAGATGACCCTGATCGCCGGGGTCAAGGGCGACGAGTTCTACATCACGATGAACTGCGGAGCCCAGGAGGCGGCGAAGAAGATCGGCGCGACGCTCGAGTTCCAGGGCCCGGACCAGTTCGACGCCGCGCAGCAGACACCGATCGTGGACGCGGTCGCGGCCAAGAGCCCCGACGCGATCCTGATCGCGCCGACAGACACCAAGGCGCTGTTCGCGCCGATCACGCAGGCGGCGGCGAACTCGAAGATCGTGCTCGTCGACACCACGCTCGATGACCCGTCGATGGCGGTCTCGCAGATCGCGTCCGACAACGTCGGGGGCGGCGTGACGGCCGGCGAGACCGTGCTCGACCTGATCGGCGGCAAGGGCAAGGTGATGGTCGTCAACGTCAAGCCGGGCATCTCGACGACCGACCAGCGCGGCCAGGGCTTCGAGCAGGCCGTCAAGGGCAAGCCGGGCGTCGAGTATCTCGGCCAGGAGTACTCGCAGGACGATCCGGCGATCGCGGCCCAGATCGTGACCTCGACGCTCTCCAAGCACCCCGACCTCAAGGGCATCTTCGCGACCAACCTGTTCTCGGCCGAGGGCGCCGCCAGCGGCCTGCGTCAGGCGGGCAAGCTCGGCGATGTGAAGATCGTCGGCTTCGACGCCGGGCCGAAGCAGGTGAAGGACCTCGAGGACGGCCTCGTGCAGGCGCTGATCGCCCAGAAGCCGGCCGAGATCGGCAAGCTCGGCGTCGAGCAGGCCTTCGCCGCGCTCGAGGGCGAGCCGACGGAGAAGGAGATCGGCACCGACTTCGAGGTGATCACGAAGGACAACCTGTCCGAGAAGCAGGACGTGCTCTACAAGCCGAGCTGCTGAATCACATACGAGAACCGGTACACCGGGGCGTCCAATCGGTACCGCGGGCTGGTGTCGGGCCCACAGCTCGCGGTACCGAGCCCGCGCTGCGCGTGGTCGAGGTTGAGGATGACCTCGGCGCGCGGCTCGAGCTCGTTGGTGTGGCGTGCGGCGGTGAGGTCTGCGGCGGTGAAGTGGCTGGCCGAGAAGCCGATCAGCGGCATCCCGGTGACCTTGATCCCGCGCCCATCCTCGTCCGTGAGGCTGAGCCAGCGCACCTCGCCGCGGTGGCCGTGCTCCTGCGGGGCGATGTAGGGCACGTACTGGTCCGCCACCGTGCTGCGCCACTCGCCCACCACCGCCGACGCCTGCCGGTCCGGGTAGTTCTCCCACGGCCCGCGGCCGTAGTACTCGAGCTGCTCCAGGCCGGGCGCCAGCGTGAGCGCGACGCCCACGCGCGGCAGGTCGCGCAGCTCGTCCGGTAGCTCGACCTCGTGCTCCACGAGCAGCCCGCCGCCCTCCAGCCGCGTGACCTCCTGACGATGGACGATGCCGTCGGGAATGCCGTGGTCGAGCCCGAGCTCCAGCCAGCGCTCGAGCGGTCCGGCGCTGCGGCCGGCGTGCAGCGGCAGCCCGTCGTTGTCGGTCGGCGCCCGCCAGAGCTGCAGGTGCGGGCCGTCGAGCACGAGCGGGAGCTCCTCGATCGAGCCAGGCCCCGCCCGCCGCACCTCCGACGCCCGGGGTGCGACCAGCTCGAACTGCCGCCAGGCCACCTCGTGGTCGCCGTCGTAGAACCGCATCGTGACGTGCTCGCGGTCCGCCACGTCGAGCGTGAACTCGCCGCTGGTCGGCAGCTCGCCTCCCTCCCACTCGCCGCGCAGGTGCGAGAGATCGGTGAACAGGTTGCGGTTGTGGATGCGGAACCGCCCGCCCCCCAGGTGCTCGACCTCCAGCGGCGCTGCGAGGTACTTCAGCTCGTACATGGCGGGATGCGGCGTGCGGTCCGGCCAGACGAGGCCGTCGGCGCAGAAGTTCGCATCGTGCCTCGCCTCACCGAAATCGCCGCCGTACGCCCAGTGGTCGTCGACCCGGATCCCGTGGTCGATCCATTCCCACACGAAGCCACCCTGGAGCGCGTCGTGGCGATCGAACGCGGCGTAGTAGTCGGCCAGGCCGCCGTTGCTGTTGCCCATCGCGTGCGAGAACTCGCACAGGATCAGCGGCCGCGGGTCGTCGCTGTCGCGCGCGTAGGCCTCGATCGAGTCGACGTCGGCGTACATCGGGCAGACGACGTCGGTGGCGCGATGCCCGCCCGACCAGTCGCGCGCGATCGCGCCCTCGTAGTGCAGCGGGCGCGACGGGTCACGCCCGCGCAGCCAGTCGGCGGCGGCGTCGTGATTGGGCCCGTAGCCGCTCTCGTTCCCGAGCGACCAGAGGATCACCGACGGGTGGTTCTTGTCGCGCTCGACCATGTTCTGCACGCGCTCGAGGAACGCCGCGGCGTAGCGCGGATCGGCGCACAGGTCGTCGTAGTACGCGTGCGCCTCGATGTTCGCCTCGTCGATCACGTACAACCCGTGGCGATCGCACAGGTCGAGCCAGTAGGGGTCGTTCGGGTAGTGCGAGCAGCGGACCGCGTTGACGTTGAAGCGCTTCATCAGCCGGACGTCGGCTTCCATCAGCTCGCGCGTCACCGCGCGGCCGCGGCGGTCGTCGTGGTCGTGGCGGTTGACGCCGCAGATGCGCACTGCGCGGCCGTTCACGAGCAGCTGCCGGCCGGCGATCTCGACCGTGCGGAAGCCGACCTGGCAGGAGACCTCGTCGTCGCCGGCGCTTACGGTCAGCGTGTAGAGGTGCGGCGTCTCGGCCGACCACGGCCGCACGCCGTCCACGCGACCCTCGAGGTCGTCGAGCACCGTGCGGCCGTCGGGATCGACGAGCCGGGCCCGCGCGGGCGGGCCGGCGACGTCGAGTGCGAAGCTCCCGTCGGCGGACCCGCGGGCGAAGACGTCGGCGATGTACTCGCGCGGCGTGGCGTACAGGAACACGTCGCGCGGCAGCCCGCCGTGCCACCACTGGTCCTGGTCCTCGACGAAGCTCGCGTCGGACCACTGGACGACCGCGCAGACGAGCTCGTTGTCGTCGTCGAGCAGGTCGGTGACGTCGAACTCCGCCGGCGTGCGGGCGTCCTTGTGGATGCCGACCGGCTCGCCGTTCAGCGTCACGAAGAGCGCCCCCTCGCTGCCGCCGAAGTGCAGGACGACGCGCTCGCCGGCCGGCCGCCCGAAGCGCCGGCGGAAGACGCCGGTGGGGTTCTCCTCCGGCACCTGCGGCGGGCGCTCGTCGAAGGGCATCTGGACATTCGTGTACTGCGGTGGGGCGAATCCCTGCATGGTCCAGAGGCCGGGAACCTCGATCGTCGACCACTCCTGCAC
>JBKOYW010000021.1:0-8754 GCA_046744275.1 Actinomycetota bacterium | reverse complement strand
CGCCAGTGCCGCCGCCAGCCGTGGCGCATCGGGCCGCGCGCGATCGACGACCGCACGATCGCGTGCGGCCACGAGCAGGTGCGCCGCGCCGGTCGAGACCACCTGCGCGGGCACGTCGTCCAACGCGTCGGGCCCGCCCGGCTCCAGCCCAAGTGCCGCCGCGAGCTCGTCGCGATCGGTTACGGCCCGCCCGAACTCCGGCGGCGCCTGCTCCATCACGATCGCCTCGGGCCGTCCGTTCCGACCGGTCACCTCCACGGGCAGAACGCGGTCGCCGATCTCCTGGGCGACGGCCGCGCCGCCGTCGGCGTCGAGCTCGATCCGGCCGGCCGTGGCGAGCCACCACCACGCGCCGAGCGCGTTGTGCCCGGCGCCGACGACCTCGGCGCCGGCCGGCGTGAACGAGCGCAGCCGCCGCGTCGCCTCCGGGCGGGTCGGAGGCAGCACGAACGTCGTCTCGGACTGGTTGAACTCGCGCGCCACCGCCCGCATCACCGGTTCCGCGAGCCGTTCGGCATCGGCGACGACGGCAAGCGGGTTGCCCGTCAGCGGCGCGTCGGCGAACACGTCGACGAGGAAGAAGGGAACGGATGTCACGGCGACGAAACCCGCCGGCGCACGTTATCGGTACGCCGGCAGGCATCCGCACCGGCGACTCGCGAGGCGCGCGCGCTGCACCTCGACTGAGTCGACCAGCTCGGTCTGGCGGGCCGCCCCGACGGCGAGCCGGGGATCGAGCGGGCTTGCGTGGCGGAACCCCCGGCGCACCATCTCGGCGACCTGTGCCTCGTGGCGGGCGTGGAGCGCCGCGAGGCGGCCGCGCCAGCGCATCGTCTCCGGATGGTGGGCGTAGCCGGCCTTGCCGGCCGTCAGGATCGCCCAGATCGCGTGGAGCTCCCGATGCTCGCCCAGCAGGTGCCGATCGCAGAGCAGGGCCGGCTCGAGATCCCAGATTCGCACCGCTCCTACGCGGCGGCCACGCGATGCTCGCGGCCGGAGCGCCGCCGGGCGCCCGCGAGCGTCGTGAGCTGGTAGGCCGCCGAGAGGCCGACGAGCCCGTACACGATCCGGCTGGCCGCATTCGTCTCGCCGAAGTCGAGACCGACCAGGGTCGCGACGAGGTCGAACTCGGCGATGGCGACAAGGCCCCAGTTCAACCCGCCGATGACCACCAGAGCTGCCGTGAGGATGTCGAGCTTCTTCATGACCGAACCTTCCTTGTAGAGAGTTTGTACAGAGAAGGTAGAGGTTGGACGAGACGATGTCAAGTGTTTGTCTAGGCTCTGTATAGTGGCGGGCGTGGAACCGGCGGCGCACGTGCGGATCGGCGAGCTCAGTCGGCGCTCGGGCGTCAGCCCGGAGCTGCTTCGCGCCTGGGAGCACCGCTACGGCCTGCTGCGTCCGCTCCGCTCCGACGGCGGCTTCCGCCTCTACTCGCCGCAGGACGAGCGGCGCATCGCAGTCATGCGCTCGCACCTCGAGCGCGGGTTGTCCGCCGCGGAGGCGGCGCGGCTCACGCTCGACGAGGACAGCCGACCCGAAACGCCGGCGCTGGAGCGCAGCGCCGGCGAGCTGCGCGCCGCGCTCGACGCGTTCGACGAGAGCGGGGCGCAGTCGGCGCTCGACCGGCTCCTGTCGGCCTTCTCAGTCGAGGTCGTGCTACGCGAGGTGGTACTCAGCTACCTGCGGGACCTGGGCGAACGCTGGGAGCGCGGCGAGGCGTCCGTCGCGCAGGAGCACTTCGCGAGCCAGGTCCTGCGCGGACGCCTGCTCGGGCTCGCGCGCGGCTGGGACCGCGGGGCCGGGCCGCGCGCCCTCCTCGCCTGCATGCCCGGCGAGCACCACGATCTCGGCCTCATCACGTTCGGCCTCGCTCTGCGCGACCGGGGCTGGCGGATCGTCTTCCTAGGCCCCGATACGCCGCTCGACACGTTGACCGACGCCGCGACGACCCTGGAACCGGATGCCGTGGTCCTGGCCGCGACGACGCCGGCTCCCTTCGAGCGCGGCCACGCTCCGGTGCGCCGCCTCGCGCGCGCGGAGCCGGTCTGGGCCGCCGGACCCGGGGCGATGGCGGACTTCGCGGCGGCCACCGGCGTCCGCCTGCTCGGGCCCGATCCGATCGCGGCCGCGGAACACGTCGCGGCGACCGGTCGCGGCTGACTACAGCTCCCAGCCGAAGCAGACCGACCGGTAGCTCGGCAGCTCGCGCTCGTAGAACCGGTGCGCGTCCGCGCGCGCCTCGCCGGAGTCGAGCTCGAGGTGGGTCGCGCCGTGCGAGCGCGCCCACTCCTTGGCCGCGTCGAGCAGCGCCTTGCCGTGCCCCGCCGAGCGGTGGTCGGGGTGGACGGCGAGGTCCTCGACCCAGGCCCGCTGCCCGAAGCGCACCGATTCGATGTCGAGGTAGACGGAGCACATCCCGACGATGGCAGCGTCGGACTCGGCGACGAAGACCGAGCCGTGCGCCGAGGCGATCAGGCCGGACAGGCGATCCTGCGCGCGGGCGGGATCCCAGACCGCCGGCTTGGTCCCGGGCGGCGCGAACAGCCACTCGTAGCTGTCGACGAGTGCGGGCGCGTCGCCGGGCCGCGCCGGCCGGATCACCCGCCCGCCATCGCCGGCAGGATCACCAGCGTGTCGGACTCGCCGACGCCGGTGTCCAGCCCGTCGAGCACCCGGACGTCCTCGTCGTTGAGGTACACGTTCACGTAGCGGTTGAGCGAGCCGTCGGGACTGAACAGCTGCTGCTCGGTGGCAGGGTGCTGCTCGGCGAGGTCGTGCAGGACGGCGCCGACCGTCTGGCCGGCCGCCGCGACCTCCTTCTCCCCGCCCACGGACGGACGGAGCACCGGGGGAACCTTGATCGTTGCCATATGCGCGGCCAGGCTATCCCGCGGCGGCGCAGAACGCCTCGTAGTCCGGGAAGACGCCCATCTCGTCGTCGGCGATCTCGGACGGGTCCTTCGAGCAGATCGGGCACTCCGGATCGCGGCGGACCTTGAGCTCGGTGAACGTCGCGCCGAGGGCCTCGTAGAGCAGCAGGCGCCCGATCAGCGGCTCGCCCGCGCCGGTCACGAGCTTGACGACCTCGGTCGACTGGAGCAGGCCCATCGTGCCCGGCAGCACGCCGAGGACGCCGTTGGCGCCGCACGACGGCGCCAGCTCGGCCGGCGGCGGCACCGGGTACAGGCAGCGGTAGCACGGCCCGTCGTGCGGCTTGAAGACCGAGAGCTGACCGTCGAAGCCGAGGATCGAGGCCGACACGACCGGGATCCCGAGCCGCACGGTGGCGTCGTTGAGCAGGTAACGCGTCGGGAAGTTGTCGACGCCGTCGACGATCACGTCGTAGCCGTCGATGATCTCCATGATGTTGGAGGCGTCGAGCCGCGTCTTGTACTTGACGACGTTCACGTCCGGGTTGATGGCGGTGATCGACTGCTCGGCCGAGTCGACCTTGGGGACGCCGATCCGGTCGGTCGTGTGGATCACCTGGCGCTGGAGGTTCGAGAGGTCGACCTCGTCGTCGTCGACGACGCCGAGCGTGCCGACGCCGGCCGCCGCCAGGTACAGCGCGGTCGGCGAGCCCAGCCCTCCGGCGCCCAGCAGCAGCACCTTGGACTCCAGCAGCTTGGTCTGGCCCTCGAGCCCGATCTCGGGGATCAGGAGGTGGCGCGAGTAGCGCTCGCGCTGCTCCGCCGACAGCGTCTTCGGGACCTCGACCTTGTAGCCGCGGTCCTTCCACAGCGTGATCCCGCCGGTCATCGACTTCACGTTCTCGTAGCCGAGCTGCTCCTTGAGCGTGTGCGCGGCGAGCGCGGAGCGCTGGCCGGAGGCGCAGTAGAGGACGATCTCCCGCGAGCGATCGGCGCCCGCGGCGCCTTCGATTCGCGACTCCAGGTAGCCGCGCGGGACGTGCTTGGCGCCGGGGATATGGCCGGCGTCCCACTCGGTGCTCTCGCGCACATCGATGAGGACGATCCCGTTCCCGAGGTGCTCGCTCACCTGGGCCGGGTCGACCTCCTCGACCTGGCTCTTGATCTGGCGGATGTACTCCGCCCCACTCGGGCTCATGTACGAAGTCCTCGAAAGTCGGTCGGGATTCAAGACTTCACAAAGAATAGCGCCGCATAGGGCCTCCCCACCATCAGGATGCCACCCCCGGCTGCCGATGAACCGGTGAGATGCGCTCCCGCACGCTGCTCACGCAGGTCCTTGCCGTCAACACCATGCTCGTCGCCCTCACGGCATTCGTGGCGGCGGTCGTCGCGCGCGACCGCTTCAAGGAGGCCACGAGCACCGAAGGCCTGCTCCTGATCGCGCTCGCAGTGTCGGGCGTGATCCTGCTCAACTCGATCCTGCTGCGCCGCCGGCTGGAGCCGATCGAGCGGCTGGTGGACACGATGAGCAGCGTCGACCTGACCGCACCCGGCAAGCGCGCCGACGTGACCCGCGGCGCGGCCGACGAGGTCCGCCGCCTGTCGGCCGACTTCAACCGCATGCTCGAGCGCCTCGAGCACGAGCGCCGCGAGTCCGGCCGCGCCGTGCTGCGCGCCCAGGAGGTCGAGCGGTCGCGGATCGCCCAGGACCTGCACGACGAGGTCAACCAGGCGCTGACCGCGATCCTGCTCCGCCTCCAGGCGACCGTCCACGCGGCGCCGCCCGGCCTGCAGGAGGAGCTGCGCGAGAGCCAGCAGCTCGTCACGCAGGCGATGGAGGAGCTGCTCCACCTCGCCCGCCAGCTGCGCCCGACCGCCCTCGACGACCACGGCCTCGTGCCCGCGCTCGCCTCGCAGATCGCCGACTTCGGCGACCGCACCGGCATCCGGGCCACGTTCCGCCGCCACGGCGCGGTGCCGCACCTGAGCGACGAGGAGCAGCTCGTCATCTACCGCGTGACCCAGGAGAGCCTGTCCAACGTCGCCCAGCACTCGGGCGCGCGGCACGTCGACGTCGAGCTGTCGTTCGTCGGCCGCACCGTGCTGCGCGTCCGCGACGACGGGGGCGGCTTCAGATCGCTCCCCAACGGCCGCTCGCGGCTCGGCGTGTCGGGCATGCGCGAGCGCGCGCTGCTCGTGGGAGGCCACCTCTCGATCTTCTCCGAGCCCGGTGACGGGACCACCATCGAACTGACCATGGGAGCCACATGAGGATCCTCATCGCCGATGACCACGGGATCGTCCGCGGCGGCCTGAAGCTGCTGATCGAGCGTCAGCCCGACATGCAGGTCGTGGCGGAGGCCGAGGACGGCGTCGACGCCTTCGAGCAGGCGCTGGCCACACGCCCCGACCTGTGCGTGCTCGACGTCTCGATGCCGCGCATGACCGGCCTGCAGGCCGCGCGCCAGATCCGCTCGCACCTGCCCGAGACGCAGGTGCTCGCGCTGTCGATGCACGACGACGAGCGCTACGTGTTCGACGCGCTGAAGGCCGGCGCCTCGGGCTACGTGCTCAAGCGCGAGGTCGATCAGGCGCTGCTGAACGCGATCCGCGCCGTTCACCGCGGCGACGCGTTCCTCACCAACGCCGTCGAGCGCTCGCTCGTGCGCGAGTGGATGTCCGACGGCTCGACCGGGCCGGAGGAGCCGCTGTCGCCGCGCGAGCAGGAGGTGCTCAAGCTGATCGCGGAGGCGCACACGAACAAGCAGATCGCCGAGACGCTGCACCTGGCGGAGAAGACCGTCGAGTCGCACCGGGCCAACCTGCTGCGCAAGCTCGGCATGCGCGACCGCGTCGAGCTGGTGAGGTACGCGATCCGGCGCGGGCTCACCGAGGCGTGATGCTTGCGCCGAGCATCCATGCCGGCGATTTGAGACTGTCGGCGGCGTCCGGCCGCCGTACCCTACGGGCGTGCTGCCCACACGGGTGCTGCTCGCCCTCACGACGCTCTGCCTCTGCGCCGCCGGCGGCGTGTTCGGCGTGTGGCTCGCCCAGCGCGGCGACGACGCGCCCGCGGCGACCGGCTGGGAGGGCTCGCTGCGCCCGCCCGGCGCGCGGCTGCCCGACTTCGCGCTCGCGAGCCAGGACGGCGAGACGGTGACGGCGGCGGCCCTGCGCGGGCGGCCGCTCGTGGTCACGTTCATCTACTCGACGTGCAGGGACACCTGCCCGGCGCAGGTGCAGAGCATCCGCGGCGCGCTCGACGACCTCGGACGCGACGTGCGGGTCGTCGGCGTCTCGGTCGATCCCGCGAACGACACGCCCGCGAGCGCGCGCTCGTTCCTGCTCGAGCAGTCGATGACCGGGCGGATGGACTTCCTGCTCGGCTCCCGCGAGCAACTCGCCCCGGTGTGGGAGGCGTTCGGCATCGCTCCGCAGCGCAAGGGCCGCGACCACTCGGCGTACACGGTGCTGGTGGACGGCGAGGGCCGCCAGCGGATCGGCTTCCCCGCGTCGCAGCTGACCCCAAGCGGCCTCGCGCACGACCTCGCCCGCCTGTGACCGCGACCGCGCTGCCCGGGCTGTTCGACGAGCTCGCCTTCGGCGGAACCTGGCGCCGCTACCAGAAGGCCGCGATCGCGGCGTTCGAGCGCGACCGGGCGAACGGGCACCGGCGCACGCACATCGTCGCGCCGCCGGGCTCCGGCAAGACGCTGGTCGGGGTGGAGCTCGTGCGCCGGATCGGCCGCCGCGCGCTGGTGCTGACGCCCAACAGCGCCGTGCAGATGCAGTGGCCGCGCGCGATCCGCCAGTTCGGCTCGCCGGCCGACGTCAGCCGCACGGCCGGGTGGGTGGGGACGGATTCTGCGTTCCCGATCGCCTGCATGACCTACCAGTCGCTGTGCCAGCTCGACGATCCCGAGGTCGCGCTCGGGCGCGTGGCCGCGCAGCGCTGGGAGGCGGAGCGGGCGGCCGCGACCGGCGTCGACGTCGAGACCGTGCGGGGTGAGCGCTATGACGGCGCGGCGGCGGAGCGGCGGGCGCGCGAGATCGCCCGCATCACCGCCGGCGTCAAGCGCGAGATCGCGCGCGGCGAGCACGCCGGCGTCGAGCTCGCGGACCTCCTGTCGGCGACCGCCAAGGCGCGCGTGGCCGCGCTCCAGGCGGGCCGGGTCGGCGTCGTGGTGCTCGACGAGTGCCACCACCTGGCCTCGATGTGGGGCTACGTGGTGCGCGCGGTGCTCGACGAGCTGGGCGGCGAGGACGTGCACGTGATCGGGCTGACGGCGACGCCGCCGTCCGACCTCACCGGCGAGGAGACCGAGCTCTACGCGGAGCTGCTCGGGCCCGTCGACTTCACGGTCCCCACCCCCGCCGTCGTGCGCGACGGGCACCTCGCTCCCTACCAGGAGTTGGCGTGGCTGACCGAGCCGCTGGACTCCGAGCGCGCGTGGCTGGCCGAGCACGACATGCGCTTCAAGGAGCTGGTCACGGCGCTGCACGAGGACGTCGAGAGCGATCACTCGTTCCCGGCGTGGGTGATCACCCGCGTGCGCGAGCGCCGCCGCTCGGCGACCGACGACGCGCAGGTCCCGTGGGAGGAGTTCCAGCGCGCGCGGCCGGCGCTGGCGCGCGCGGGCGTGCGCTTCCTCGGCTCGGCCGGGCTGGCTTTGCCGGACGGCGCGCCGCACGGCGAGGCCTACCGGCGCCCACCGGACCTCGACGATTGGCTCGTGCTCCTCGAGGACTACGCGCTGCGCTGCCTGCACCCCTTGTCCGAGCGCGAAGCGGCGGAGCGCTACGAGGCCGTGGCCGCCGCGCTGGCCGAGCTCGGGTTCCGGCTCACGCGCCAGGGGATCCGGCGCGGCACCTCCGAGGTCGACCGGCTCCTGACCAGCTCGCAGGCGAAGACGCTCGGGCTGGTCGAGGTGCTGGCGGCCGAGATGGAGTCGCGCGGGGACGCGCTGCGCGCGCTCGTGCTGTGCGACGCCGAGCTGGCCGAGGCGAAGCCCGACCGGCTGCTGGCGGGCGTGCTCGACCCGGCCGCGGGGACCGCCCGCCAGGCGCTGATGGCGGTCGGGGCCGACGCCCGGACGGCGCCGTTGCGCCCGCTGGTCGTCTCCGGCCGCGGGCTGCGCTGCCTGCCGGCCGACGCCGACGTGCTGCTCGACGCGTTAGTCGAGCAGGCGGAGGAGCACCTGGCGCTGCCCGAGTGGGAGGCGGTCCCGGACGGCGTGCTGATCTCGCTGCGCTCCTCCGGCGCCGAGTGGGTCCCGCGGGCGTGGGTCGAGCTCGCCACGCGGGTGCTCGAGAGCGGGGTGGCCGGCGCGCTGATCGGCACGAGAGCGCTGCTCGGCGAGGGGTGGGACTGCCCGGCCGTCAACTGCTTGGTCGACCTCACCGTGGCCGCCACCGGCGTGTCGGTGCAGCAGATGCGCGGCCGCTCGCTGCGGCTCGACCCCGGTGACCCGCAGAAGCTGGCCTCGAACTGGGACATCGTGTGCGTGTCACCCGACCTCACCCGCGGCAGCGCCGACTACGAGCGCTTCGTGCGTAAGCACCTGCACCTCTACGCGCCGGCCGACGACGGCGAGATCGAGGCGGGCCCGTCGCACGTGCACCCCGAGCTCGGCCCGTTCTCGCCGCCCCCGGCCGACCGGTTCGCCGACGTGAACCGAGCGATGCTCGAGCGGGCCGCCGGACGCGACGAGGCGCGCGAGCGCTGGCGCCTCGGCGAGCCCTACCGCGGCGCGGACCTGCGAACGCTGGTGGTGCGGCGCCGCGCCGGCGCACCGGTCGGCGACGAGGTCGTGGCCGATCGTGGCGCGGCCGCGCGCGCCGGTCGTGCGAAGGCGCCGCCGATCTCGCAGCGCGCACC
>JBKOYW010000273.1:0-7760 GCA_046744275.1 Actinomycetota bacterium | reverse complement strand
GCGTACAGGCCGGCGACCCCGTCGCCGCGGCCGCGGCAGCGGTTCGCGTCGCCATGCACCTGCTCCTGGACACCGCGCTGATGGCACCGGTGCGCGGATGGCTCGCCCGAGCGGAACGCCTGCTCGAGGGCCAGGAAAAGACGCCCGCGCACGCTTGGCTCGCGGTCGTCCGCACGTACGAGCGGCTGCTGACGGGCGACGTCCAGGGCGCCCGGCAATGGTCCGAGCGCGCGATCGAGGTCGGCTCGAGATGCGACGCAGCCGCATGCGCAGTTGCACGAGTGGCGTCGGCTCGGCTGCGCATCCTGGAGGGCGATGTCGAGGAAGGTCTGGCGCTGCTCGACGATGCGGGCGTGGCGGCAGTCTCAGGGGACCTCGATCCGCTCTCGACCGGGCTCGTGTACTGCGAGCTCGTCTGTGCCCTGCAGGGACTCGCGCAGTACGACGTCGCCGAGGAGTGGACCGAGGCGATGGAGCGGTGGTGCCGGACGAACGCCATCGGCAGCCTCCATGGGCGCTGCCGCGTGCATCGCGCGGAGATCCTGAGGTTGCGCGGAGCGTGCGACGAGGCGGAGCACGAGGCGCTGGCGGCCTGCGAGGAGCTGAGCCCGTACCTGCGGCGGGAGATGGGATGGCCGCTCAGCGAGCTCGGACGGATCCGACTGCGCAAGGGGGATGTCGAGGGCGCCGAGGAGGCCCTCCTGGCCGCGCATCGCGTCGGGTGGGAGCCCCAGCCGGGTCTCGCGCTGGTGCGCCTGGCGCAGGGAGACGCCCCCGCGGCGGCCGCCTCGATACGAGCCGCGCTGGACCGTCCCTCGCAGGTCCCGTCGAAGGAGCTGCCACCCGACACCGACCTGCGGCGGGCACCCCTGCTCGAGGCGCAGGTCGAGATCGAGATCGCGGCCGGCGACCTCGGTCGAGCCCGTGACGCTGCCGACGAGCTGGAGCGGGTGGCCGCCCGCTTCCAGAGCAAGGCGCTGGTCGCCGGCGCGACCCTTGCTCGGGGACGGGTGTGGCTCGCCGAAGGAAATGTGGCGGAGGCGGAGCGGTGTTGCGCGGCGGCCGCACGAAGTTGGAACCAGATCGGGGCGCCCTACGAGGCGGCGATCGCGCGAATGGCTCTCGCCGAGGCGCTCCGAGCCGCCGGCAGCGAGGGCCAGGCCGCTCTCGAGCTACAGGCGGCCCGCACGACCCTCGCCCGGATCGAAGCCGCGCCGAGCGAGACGGCCAACGTCTTCCGGCGGGAGGGCGATTACTGGTTGGTGATCTTCGAGGGGCGCACGGTACGCGTCCGCGATCTCAAGGGCATGCGGTATCTCGCGCAGCTCCTCGCCGACCCTGGCCGCGAATTCCACGTGCTGGACCTTGTCGCCGCTGAAACGGGGCAACGGACGGCACTCGGCGATGCGGGGGAGATGCTCGACGAGCGGGCCAAGACCGCCTACCGCCGCCGCCTAGTCGAGATCGATGACGACATCGAGGAGGCACGCGCCCTCGGGGACACGGGGCGGCAGGCGCAGGCCGACGCCGAGCGCGACTTCCTCGTTCGAGAGCTCTCGCGCGCGGTCGGCCTGGGTGGTCGCGACCGGCGAGCCGCATCCGCCTCCGAGCGCGCTCGATCCGGTGTGACGCGCGCGGTCCGCCAAGCGATAGCGCGAATCGGCGAACACCACCCCCGGCTCGGCGAGCACCTCGACCGCGCCGTCCGCACCGGCACGTACTGCGCCTACGCTCCCGGTCCCGGCGCCGACGCGGCGTGGACGTCATGACGTCTCCCCACAGCTTCACGACCCTGCTGCTTGTCGCCTGAGCTCGAGGTAACGCGCGCGGTCGGCGAAGACGGCGCGGAGGTCGCCGGCGCACACCACCCATGCGCTGGTCGTCTGGCCACCGATCACTCGGGCGGGCGAAGACGAGAGCAGGGAGCGCGACGCCGCCTCCTCGCCGGTTCCCGTGCCCGGACGGGGATCGCGTCGCGGAGGGCTACTACGCCAACAGCCGCCTCATGACCAGCTCCAGCACGTCCGCGCGGCTGCGGGCGCCGTGATCTGCGGCCACGAAGTGGTTACCGATCCAGAGCGAGAAGGCGACCATGCACCGGACCTCGACCTCGTCCTCGTCGGTGCAGAAGGCCCCGAAGAGCGAGCGCATGTAATCCATTCGCCGGTTATCGACCCGTCGGAGGCGCTCGGCGACCGCCTTGTCGCGCCGGGACCAGTCGCGGACTGCGAGGTCGACGTTCAGCAGGCCGCGGGCCTCACTGGTGGCGGCGATCGCGAACAGCCGGCGCAGCTTCGCCCTGGCGTTCCCGCCCTCGCTTTCGACGCGCTCGATCACCTCGTCGACCATCGCCCGCTCCCACGCGTCGAGCATCTCCTCGAGTAGCGCGCGCCGACCGTCGAAGTACCCATAGAAGCCACCCTTGGTGACGCCGAGCGCCTTCGCGAGCGACTCGATGCGGACATCGTCGGGGCCGCCGGCGGCCAGCGCCCGCAGCCCCTCATCGATCCATCTGCTGCGAGGCGTACGGGCCAGGGCCATCGCCTATCTCCGTGGCGTCCCAGACCGGATTGACATCACCGCGAACATGCTAGCTTTCCATTTATACGCACCCGTATAGATAGGAGATCGAGCGGAACTCGCTCGGCATCCTGGCTAGGAGTCCCGACATGACGCTTCCACCCGGGCAACGGCCGATCGATGGGTTCCCGCGCTTCGGCACGCACCTGCACCGACCGGCTCCCGCTGTCCCCATCGATCCTGTGATCGAGATCAGCGGCGCGGTGGCCAAATCCGTCGCCTTGCCACTGGCCGAGCTCGCGAAGCTTCCCCGCCGAGAGCTCACCGCAGATTTTCACTGCGTCGCTGGGTGGTCCGCCACGAACCTGCACTGGGAGGGGGTCGCGTTCGAGACCTTCTATCGCCAGATCATCGAGCCGACGGTTCCGCCAGACACGCACATCACCCATGTCGTATTTCAAGGTCTCGACGGCTACCGGTCGATCGTGTCGATCGAGGACGCCCTTGCCGACAACGTGCTGATCGCAGAACATCTCAACGGGCGGCCGCTCGACAGCGACCATGGCGCGCCCGCGCGACTCGTAAGCCCCAGCCAGTACGGCTTCGTCAGCACCAAGCACCTCTGCCGCATCGTGCTGCACACGGCCGAGCCGTCAGAGAAGTACGGGCACGTGGCTCTGCTGACCCAGGCGTTCTTGCGCGGACCGGCGAACCCGCATCCGCGCGCGAGGGTCTGGCAGGAGGAGCGTCATCGCTTTCTCCCAGGATGGTTCGTGCGGCCGGTCAACCGGCTCCTCATCCCGCCCATCGCGCTCCTCAGCGCTCGCGGCAGCCGGCGTACTGGTGCGGAGGGGCAGCGAGCCGATCGGTAGCAACCGTCGTCCCGCGTCGGGGCCGTGCGAGCGTGCGGGCCGTTTGGACCACGCTCGAACCTCGTCCAGAGCGAGTGGGTCGACGGACGGGCGAAGCGAAGCGCCGGCCACCACCGCCATGAGCCGGGCACGCGCTCAGCGTTCGAGGAGCCGCTTCAACGCTCGCAGCTGACCGCGGACGTCGCGGCGGACGCCGCGCGCAAACGTCCCGTGGAGCACTCGCGGGAGCTTCTTCCACTCGAACTCGCTGACCTGCGTGAAGCGCGTGCCTGCCTCGATCGGCTCGAGTCGATACTCGATGTGAAAGATGGAAGCCTCGTCCTCCTCGCGAAGCGTCAGCCGGTGCGGCGGTTGGACATCCAGCTGTTCGAGCGACAGCTCCATCGGAGGGCGCAACGGGACCGGCGTGTGGATGGCGATCCAGCGACGCTCTCCCGTTGCCTCGACCGATTTGACCTTGCGGCACCAGCGGGGGTCTTGGAGCGGATCGGCCACCAACGGCCATACCGCCGCGGGCGAGCATGCGATCTCGATTGATTCCTCGACCCGGATCAGCCCAGCCTAGACACCAGTCCCGCGCACCACCTGGCGCGAAACGTGGCCGGCTCACGCACGCTCGGGTGGAGCCCTGTGCGGCGTTCTCACCGCCCCTCGGGCGGTTGGCAGGAAGGGCGCTGCGGGCCGGCGAGCTTTGCGGGGACCCGCCGGCGGGGTCGGTGCGCCACGTACGTGGACCGCAAAGTCGACGGCGGGGTGGGTGGGACCGTGTTCTGACAGACCCGCCCGCATCAGCGTCGGTCCCTCGGCAGTTCGAGGCGGCGCTCAGAGCGGGATGTTGCCGTGCTTGCGCTTCGGGCCAGGCTCGCGCTTGGTGGCGAGCGTCTCCAGCGCCGTGATCACCTTCGGGCGGGTCTCGTGCGGGATCAGGACATCGTCGACGTAGCCTCGCTCAGCCGCCGCGTACGGGTTCGCGAAGCGTGCCTTGTAGTCGCCGATCAGCTTCTGGCGGCGCTCGGCGGGCGTCGGTGACTGCGCGATGTCGCGACGGTGGATGATGTTGACCGCCCCGTCGGGCCCCATGACCGCGATCTCGGCCGTCGGCCACGCGAAGTTGAAGTCCGCGGCGAGGTGCTTGGAGGCCATCACGTCATACGCGCCGCCGTACGCCTTGCGCGTGATCACCGTGATCTTCGGGACCGTCGCCTCGGCGTACGCGTACAGCAGCTTCGCCCCGTGGCGGATGATGCCGCCCCACTCCTGGGAGGTGCCGGGGAGGAAGCCGGGCACGTCGACGAACGTGAGCAGCGGGATGTTGAACGCGTCGCACGTCCGCACGAAGCGCGCGGCCTTCCCGGAAGCGTCGATGTCGAGCACACCCGCCAGCGACCGCGGCTGGTTGCCGACCACGCCGACGGACACGCCGTTCAGCCGCGAGAACCCGCACACGATGTTCTGCGCGTAGTGCTCGTGGACCTCGAAGAACTCGCCGTCGTCGACCACGAGCCGCACGACGTCGCGCATGTCGTACGGCTTGTTCGGGTTGTCCGGCACCACGGAGTCGAGCTCGGCGTCCATCCGGAACGGGTCGTCGGACGGCGCCACCCGCGGCGGCGTCTCCAGGTTGTTCTGGGGCAGGAACGAGAGCAGGTAGCGCGTGTCCTCCAGGCATGCGTCCTCGTCGTCGGCCGCGAAATGGGCGACGCCCGACTTCGAGTTGTGCGACATCGCCCCGCCCAGCTCCTCGAACTCGACCTCCTCGCCCGTGACCGTCTTGATCACGTCGGGGCCGGTGATGAACATGTGCGAGGTCTCCTTGACCATGAAGATGAAGTCCGTGATGGCGGGCGAGTAGACCGCCCCGCCGGCGCACGGGCCCATCACCAGGGAGATCTGCGGGATCACGCCGGAACACCGGACGTTCCGCAGGAAGACGTCCCCGTACGCGCCGAGTGACACGACGCCCTCCTGGATGCGAGCGCCACCGGAGTCGTTGATCCCGATCACCGGGCAGCCGATCTTGGCCGCCAGGTCCATGATCTTGCACATCTTCTCGGCCATGACCTCGCCCAGCGACCCGCCGAAGACCGTGAAGTCCTGAGAGAAGACGCAGACGCGGCGGCCGTCGATCGTCCCGTGGCCCGTGACCACCGCGTCGCCCCACGGCCGGTTCCGAGCCATGTCGAAGTCGGTCGTCCGGTGGCGGACGTACGTGTCCAGCTCCTGGAACGAGCCCGGGTCGAGCAGCTTCTCGATCCGCTCGCGCGCCGTGTACTTGCCCTTGGCGTGCTGCTTCTCGACCGCCTTCTCGGACGCGTGGTGGATCATCGCGTCGCGCAGCTCCTTCAGCTGCGCGAGGCGCTCCTCGTTGGTCTCGGGGCTCTTCTGGCGCACGGCGCGATGCTAGATCAGCGCGGCGACCAGCGCGCCGACCCCGCCGAGGATGGACGCGACCAGCAGCCAGGCGACCTGGAGGAACACTCGTTGCGTGGTCGCGAGCTCCTCGCGGAGCGCCCGGTTCTCCTCGACCAGGCGCTCGACGATCGCCTCGAGCACCGCGATGCGGGCGGGCACCGGCTCCAGGGCGGCGGCCAGGTCGTCTAGACGCTCATCCGACCAGTGTGCGACCGCCTTCGCCATTTTGTGCTCCTTCCAGGGATTTTAGCGGAGAGCAACGCTCGCCCAGTGGACGTCGCTATCGTGCCCAGCCGTGGTCAACCGCCGCCCCCGGCTGGAGCTGCGCGGCTCGAGCGCGACGCCCGAGGAGGCCGCCGCCGTGATGGCGGCCGTCGAGCAGTTCCTGCGCGACACCGCGCCTCCGCCGGCGACTGAGGACCGCGAGAGCCCGTGGATCAGGACCGCGCGGCTCGAGGCGGTCGACCGCGAGCCACAGCGCGCCTAACAGGTCCAAATACTTGGATTCGGATACGAATTTGGTACTTTGGCGCGATGGAGCCATCGACCGCCACCGGCCGCAAGGGATCGCTCGAGAACCCGGAAGTCCGTGAGGACGTCCCCGGGCACGTGATCCCGATCCTCCAGCGCGAGTTCGACGACTTCGACAACGAGGCCGAGAAGTTCCTCGCCGGCGACACGCCCGAGGACCAGTTCATCGGCTTCCGGCTCAAGCAGGGCGTCTACGGCCAGCGCCAGGCCGACGTCCAGATGATCCGCGTCAAGCTCCCGTTCGGCGGCATCACGCCGGGCCAGATGGAGACGTTCGCCGACGTGATCGAGAAGTACGCGCCCCTCAACAAGGGCCACATCACGACGCGGCAGAACATCCAGATGCACCACATCCCGCTGCGCGACGCCGCCGAGCTGATCCGCGAGATCTCCGATGCCGGGCTCTCGAGCCGCGAGGGCTGCGGCAACACCGTGCGCAACGTGACCGCCGACCCGTGGGCCGGCGTCTGCCACGACGAGCTCTTCGACCCGACGCCCTATGTGGGCGCGTACGTCCGCTACTTCGTGCGCCATCCCACCACGCAGCTGATGCCGCGCAAGGTCAAGACCGCGTTCACCGGCTCCGATACCGACCGCGCCCTGACCGGCATCCACGACGTGGCGTTCATCGCCCGCGAGCGCAACGGCGTCAAGGGCTTCGAGATGCGGATCGGCGGCGGCACGTCGATCATGCCGCGGATCGCGCCCACGTTGATCGACTTCGTTCGCGCCGACGACGGCGAGTACCTGAAGTACACCGAGGCCGTCCTACGCATCTTCGACCGCCAGGACTGGCTGCGCGTCAACCGCGCCCGCGCCCGCCTCAAGGTGCTGGTCGACAAGGTCGGCATCGAAGAGGTGCGCGCCATGGTCGAGGAGGAGCTGCAGGGCGACTGGGTCGCCGAGCGCGACTTCGACCCGCAGCCCCGCCTCTTCGTGCACGACGAGGAGGCCAACGCGCCCGAGAAGCCGCAGTCGTACGGCTCGCCCAACGGCGACGGCGCGGAGTTCCTGCGCTTCCGCGCCGCGAACGTCGAGGCGCAGCGGCAGCACGGCTTCTCGGCCGTGCAGGTCAAGGTCCCTCGCGGCGACCTCACACCTGAGCAGTTCCGCGGCCTGGCCGCGATCATGCGCGAGTTCTCGGGCGGCTATGCGCGCACCACGGTTCATCAGAACCTCGTGCTGCGGTGGGTCCGCGACGAGGCGGTCTACGACGTCTGGCGCCGCCTTGCCGACCTCGGGCTCGGTGACGCGGGGGCCGACCAGGTCAACGACGTCGTCTCATGCCCGGGGACCGACTCGTGCAAGCTCGGCATCACCAGCTCGATGGGGCTCAACCGCGCGGTGTCCGAGCGGATCGAGGCGATGAACATCACCGATCCGCTGACGCGCGGGATCCACATCAAGATGTCCGGCTGCCCGAAC
>JBKOYW010000493.1:0-20614 GCA_046744275.1 Actinomycetota bacterium | reverse complement strand
GGCCTGCGGTGGCCGAGGCCGCGGCGCGGGTGGTCGCGCTGGCCGACGCCGGGCTGCTCCCAGGCTACGAGGCAGCGTGGCTGGAGGATCCGCGGCGGCGGCTCGAGGAGCTCGGCCTGCAGGCACGCGAGCTGCGCGGCGACGCGGGGCTGGCCGTCGGCGGCGCCGAGCTGGCGCACGCCGAGCGCGCCGCCCAGGAGCTGGTCGAGCTGGCGCCGTTCCGCGAGAGCGGCTACCTGCTGCTGATGCGCGTGCGCGAGGCCCAGGGCAACCTCGTCGAGGCGCTGCGCGTCCACGAACGGCTGCGCACGCTGCTGCGCGACGAGCTCGGCGTCGCGCCCGGCCCGCAGGTCCAGGCCGAGTTCGAGCGGCTGCTGAAGGCCGAGCGCGAGGAGCCCGTCGCCGCCGCTCCCCCGCCACCGCCGGCGCCCGTCCCCGCGGCACCCGCGCCGGAGCTCGACGGCGGCTACGCCTACTTCGCCACCCGCAGCGGCGCCGCGTTCGTCGGCCGCCGGGGCGAGCTCGAGCGCCTGCGCGACTACCTCCAGCGCGCCATCGAGGGCCAGCGCCAGCTCGTCCTGCTCGAGGGCGAGCCGGGCATCGGCAAGACGCGCCTCGCGATGCAGTTCATGGAGGCCTGCGAGGCCGACGGCGCGCTGACGCTCTACGGCCGCTGCGACGCCGAGACGCTCGTGCCCTACCAGCCGTTCGTGGAGGCGCTGCGCGGCTACCTCTCGCGCGCGCCCGAGCAGGTCGCGAACTGGAGCGCCCACTACGGCGCCGAGCTCGGCCGCGTGGTCCCGGAGGTCGCCGCCGCGGGCGAGATGGCCGGCGGCCCCGAGGAGGAGGAGCGCTACCGGCTGTTCGACGCCGTCTCCGAGGTGCTCAACGACATCGCCCGGCGCCAGCCCGTCGTGCTCGTGCTCGACGACTTGCACTGGGCCGACAAGCCCACGCTGCTGATGCTGCGGCAGATGGTGCGCGCGGCCGGCGAGTCGCCGCTGCTGATCGTGGCCACGCTGCGCGACACCGAGCGCCCGGCGCCGCTCGTCGACATGCTGGTGCAGCTCCGGCGCGAGCACTTCTTCGAGCGGATCGAGCTGAGCGGCCTCGACGAGGAGGACTCCAGCGCGCTGATCGGCGAGTTCGGCCCGCAGGGCCTGCCCGAGCACGTCAACCGCACGCTGTGGGAGGAGACCAAGGGCAACCCGTTCTTCCTCGAGGAGATGGTGCGCCACCTCGGCAGCACCAGCCCCGCGCCTGAGGGCAACGGCGCGCCGTGGCCGCTCGAGCTGCCCGAGGGCATCCGCGAGGTGATCGGGCGCAGGCTGGCGACCCTGTCCGAGCGCACCAGCCAGGTGCTGACCACCGCCGCGGTGATGGGCCGCGAGTTCCGCGTCGAGGTGCTCGAGGCGGTCGGCCCGCTCGACGAGGACGAGCTCGACGAGGTGGTCGAGGAGAGCGTCAACGCGCACGTCATCGCCGAGGTGCCCGGCGTCTATGGGCGCTGCTCCTTCACCCACGCGCTGATCCGCCAGACGCTCTACGACGGGCTCACCGCCACGCGCCGCGCGCGGCTGCACCTGCGCGTCGGCGAGGCGCTCGAGCGGCTCGAGGCGGCGGAGCCGCCGCTGGCCGAGCTCGCGCACCACTTCTCACTCGCACCGCCGGCCCGCGGCGCGCCGAAGGCGGTCGAGTACGCCGAGCGCGCGGCCAAGCGCGCCGCCGCCGCGCTCGCCTACGAGGAGGCGGCGCGCCTGTACGACGTCGCGCTGCGCGCGCTCGATCAGACGCCCGGCGAGCCGGAGCACCGCTGCCGGCTGTTGCTCGCGTGCGGCGACGCCCAGACCAAGGCTGGCGACACGCTCGACGCCCGCAAGACGTTCCGCGACGCGGCCGAGGTCGCCCGCGCACTCGGCTCCCCGCGCCTGCTGGCACAGGCCGCGCTCGGGTTCGGCGCGGCCGGCCAGATGGCCGGCGGGATCGTCGACGAGGCGCTCGTGAGCCTGCTCGAGGAGGCGCTCACCGCCGTCGGCGAGGGCGACCCGGCGCTGCGCGCCCGCCTGCTCGCGCGGCTGGCGATCGAGCTGAGCTTCTCGGAGGCGCGCGAGCGCCGCGCCGAGCTGAGCGGCGAGGCGGTCGAGATCGCCCGCCGCGTCGGCGACACGCGCGGGCTCGGCTTCGCGCTCGTCGCCCGCCACTGGTCGCTGTGGGGGCCAGGCAACGTCCAGGAGCGGCTCGAGGCGGCGAACGACCTGCTGGGCCTGGCCGAGAGCTCCGGCGACGAGCGGCTCGCGATCGCCGGCCACCGCTGGCGCATGATCGACCTGCTCGAGCTCGGCGAGATCGACGCGGTCGACATCGAGATCGACGCCTACGCCCAGATCGCCGCAAGGCGCAAGCGCCTCTCGGACGACCTCTACGTACACATCTACCGCTCGATGCGGCTGCTGCTGGCCGGCGAGTTCGAGCAGGCCGAGGCCGAGGGCTGGGCGGCGGTGGCGCTCGGCAACCGGGTGCAGGACCCCAACACCGGCAACGCGACGCTGCTGCAGGCGTGCACGCTGCGGCGCGAGCGCGGCGGGTTCGAGCGGCTCGAGGGCCCGGTCCGCGCGTACGCGGAGCGGTTCGCGGCGATCCCCGGCTGGCGCTGCGTGCTCGCGCACCTGCTGGCCGAGACCGGCCGCGGCGACGAGGCGCGCGAGATCCTCGACGACTTCGCGGCCGAGGACTTCCGCGGCATCCCGCTCGACGGGATCTGGCTCGGCGCCGTCGCCTACCTGACCGAGACCGCCGCCGCGATCGGCGACCCGACGCACGCCGCGACGCTGCACGACCTGCTCGAGCCGTACGCCGACCGCAACGTGGCGGTCGGCTGGGCGTCGACCTGCACGGGATCGGCGGCGCGCCACCTCGGACTGCTCGCCGACCTCCTCGGGCGCCGCAGGGCGGCGATCGCCTACTTCGAGACGGCGCTGGCCATGAACGAGCGGATGCGCGCGCGGCCGTGGGTGGCGCGCACGCAGGTCGAGTTCGCGCGGCTGCTCTCCCAGAAGCCGGCGGGCCGCGACCGCGCGGGCGAGTTGCTCGACGCCGGGCTCGCGGAGGCGCAGCGGCTCGGCATGCCGCGCCTCGTCGAGCTCGGCGAGCAGATCCGCGCGGGCGCCGCCGTCACGCCGCCTGCTTGACCTCGGCGGGATCCTCGACGGCCGCGAGCGGCGGCGCGTCGAGCGCGGCGACGGCGCGCGCAACGACCTCGTGGTCGGTGAGCGTCTCGCCCCAGTCGGCGTCGACCTTCCGGCCCACCGGCGCCCGCACGGCCGTCTGCACGCGCACGAGCTGCACCCGGCTCGCCTCGTGGTCGCCCAGCGACGCGAGCAGCTCGCCGAGGAGCAGCGCGCCCGCAGCCGCCGTCGGCTTGCAGCTCGCCGCCGAGCGCAGGTGCCGGATCGCGGCGTCGTGCTCACCGAGCTCCTGGCGCGCGCGGCCGGCCCACAGCTGCGACCACGCCCAGCCGTCGGCGATGCGGACGCCGAACAGCGTGGCGGCCTGCTCGAACCCGGCAGCCGCGTCGAGCAGCGCCTCGCGCCGAGCGGCGTCGTCGCGCCGGGCCTGCGCGACGCTCCAGTGGCAGAACGCGACCTTCCAGTGCAGGTACGGGTCGTTCGGCGTCAGCCACAGCGTCTGCTTCCACGCGTCCAGCGCCTCGTCGAGCTGACGCAGCGCGAAGTGCGCCTTGCCGAGCTCGCGGCGGACCGAGGCGCTGAGCGGGTCCATCAGCTCGCCGCGCGCGGCGGCCACGAGCGCCTCGTGCCGCAGGCCCATGTTGCGGAGCGCGCGGGCGTGCTTGGCGTGCAGCGAGTGCTGGACGATCCCGTCGGGCCGGGCGCTCCCGAGCATCGCGATCAGCTCGGCGTACTCGGCCGCCGCCCGGTCCCAGCGGCCGTGGCGACCGAGCGTGCGGGCGAGCGCGATCTGGGCCTGCTCGCGCTCCCACTCCCGGCCGGCGCCGTAGCGCGCCTTGATCGTCAGCAGCAGCCCGGCGTCGCGTCGCGCGGTCGAGTCCTCGAGCTCGTCCCAGAGCGTCGACAGCCGATCGATGCGCTCGACCGCGCCGTCGTCGCCGAGTCGCTCGTACGTGCGCCGGAGCGCGTTCAGCGTGCGCTCGCGCACGGCCACCGAGGCGGTCGAGTGGTGCAGCTCGAGCGTGCGCCGGTAGATGGGCGCGAGGTGGCCGAGCGCGGCGTCTGCGAACCGCCGGGCGCGCTCCTCGCCGGCGGGCGCGGCGGCGTGAGCGCCGGCCAGGTGGGCCCAGTAGACCGGGTTCTCGGGGTCGATCTTGACAGCGGCGTGGTAGCGCTCGAGCGCGCGCTCGAGCTCGCCGCGGGACTCGAGCATCTCCCCGTAGGCGCGCAGCATGACCGCCTTCGTGTCTCCGGCGGCGTGGTCGCAGGCCTCCGCGTACAGACGCTCGGCGCGAGCGATCCGGGTGCGCGGGTGGTCGTCGAACGCCGCGGTGACGAGGGAGACGTCGGCGAGGTTCCGCAGCGCCACGGCGAGGTTCGAGCGCGCACCCGGCAGGAGGCTGGCCGCCGTCGGCGGGATCCTGCGCTCGGCCCGCTCGACGTCGCGCAGACGGCGCCAGGACTCGGCGACCGCCGCGCGGTGGCTGGCCTCGCTCTCGTCGAGCCGCCCGAGCCCGAGCAGGGCCATGCCCATCAGGTCGCGGGCCTGCGCGTGACGAGGGTCGAGCTCGAGCACGCGCTCGCAGCGGCAGACGATCGTCTCCAGCGCGCCGCCGCTGTCGCAGCAGCCCACCCGGGTGTACTCGTGCACGGCGAGCGCGTAGACGGCCTCGACGCGGTCGCGGTTGAGGGCGACCGCGCGGTTGAAGGCGGCCAGCGCCGCGTCGAGCCGCGCCTCGTACGCCTCGCCGGGCCGGTCGCTGCGCTTGACGTACTCGGACCGCTCGGCGGCCTCGCGCTCGATGTGCGCCAGCTGGCTGTAGACGACACCGAGGTTGTAGAACGCGAGGTCGAACCCTTCGTCCTCGGCGATCGCCTCGAGCAGCTTGCTCTCGGCGGCCTCGAGCTTGGCCCCACGGTCGCGCGGCGTGCGGTGGCTCTCCCAGTACAGCTCCAGGTACTCGGTGAACGAGCGGATCGCGCGCGGGCGCACCGAGCCGCGAAGCGTGAGGTCGTTGAACATGCGGCATGCGAGCTCCGCCACCATCGGGTCCAGGAAGGCTTGGTCGATCGGCGCGCCCGGCTCCGGCATCGGCGCGTCGACCCGCCACTGCCGCGGCTGCTTGCCGCCGACGAGCTGAGCCGTCAGGACCGGGGCGCCGGTGGCGTCGGTGTAGTGCAGGCTGCCGACGATCCGCGGCCCGCGGGCGACCCGGCCGAGCAGCGACAGGATCCAGCCGATGGGGATCTTGACGCCGGCGAACGCCACGGTCGTCTCGGTCGCGACCGCGTCGTTGAACACCGCCGACACGTCGTCGGCGGTGACCGACAGGAACGCGCCGGGATAGCTGCCCGGCGCGGCGCCGCCGCGCGCCTGGACCGACATCGGCGTCGACAGCTCCTCGTTGACGCGCCCGTACAGATCGTGCAGCCGGCTCAGCTCGGCGATCAGCAGCGTCGCGAGACCGTTGACCGCCTGGGCGTCGGCGGCGGTGTAGTCGACGAATCCCTCGACGACGATCCGGCGGCGCGCCCGCACGATCCAGCGGACCGCGAGGATCACGGCCACAACGACGAGCACGTTCTGGACGCTCCAGAGGGTCGCGAGATGCGGATCGCCGGCCTCCAGCGCCGTCCATGCGCCGTCGGGCACCCCGTCGAACACGCGGTTGACCGCGAACGGCACGAGCAGGAGGCCGGCGGCGACGACGACCAGCCAGATGACCGCCGGTCCCCAGCCGTCGGAGGCGCGGCGCTGGAAGCCGCCGTGAGCGCGCGCGAGGGTGAGCGTGAGCCGCGGTGCATGGGTCATGGCGCGCACACTCAACGGTCGGTGTTTCCAGCCCATTGGCGTGGGCTTTGCGCCCGCTTGCAGGCCGAATGGCCAGGAGAAGGCACCGATTGCGCCCGGTTCGCTACATAACAGGGGTGACCGCAGGTTCCTCCGACATCAACGCGGCCGTCGACGCGCTGCGCTCGCGGCTGCCCGAGCCGCTCGCGCCGCTCGCGGATCTCGCCTACAACTACCGCTGGTCGTGGACGCCCGGCGGCCCCGAGCTGCTCGCCTCCGTCGACCCCCGGCGCTGGGAGCTGTGCCTCGGCAACCCCGTCCGCCTGGTCGAGGAGACCCCGCCGGCGCGACTCGACGAGCTGGCCCGGGACGACGACTTCCTCCGCCGTCTCGCCGGCCTGTACGACACGGTCTCGGCCAGGCTGGCGGAGCCGCTGCTCGACGACCCGGTGACGGAGGACCGCCCCGCCGCCTTCTTCTGCGCGGAGTACGCGATCCACAAGTCGCTGCCGGTCTACTCGGGCGGCCTCGGGGTGCTGGCCGGCGACATCCTCAAGGAGGCGTCCGACATGGGCCTGCCGCTGGTCGCGGTCGGCCTCATGTACCGCTACGGCTACTTCCGCCAGCGGATCGACGCGTCCGGCTGGCAGCACGAGTACTGGGTCGAGACCGACCCGGAGCGCGTGCCCGCCGCGCTGATCTGCGGCGAGGACGGCACGCCGCTGTGCATCGAGGTCCCGATCGGCGAGCGCACCGTGGTCGCGCAGGTCTGGCGCGTGAACGTCGGCCGCGTGCCGCTGCTCCTGCTCGACGCGGACCGGCCGGAGAACGACCTGACCGACCGCTGGATCACGTCGCGCCTCTACGTCGGCGACCCCGGCGTGCGGCTCGGCCAGTACGCGCTGCTCGGCATCGGCGGCGTGCGCGCGCTGCACGCGCTCGGGATCGAGCCGGGCGTCGTGCATCTCAACGAGGGCCATGCCGCGATGGCGTGCCTGGAGCTGGCGCGGACCGAGCGCGAGCGCACCGGCGCGTCGGTGGACGAGGCGTTCGAGGCGGTCCGCCAGCGCACCGTCTTCACCACCCACACGCCGGTCCCGGCCGGCAACGACACGTACCCGGCGGCCCAGATGGCCGAGACGCTGGCCGGGATCGCAGCCGAGATGGGCGTCGACGTCGACTCGCTCGTCCGCCGCGGTCACACCCACCCGGACCAGACGGCCGAGCCGTTCGGCGTGACCCAGTTCGCGCTGCGCTCGAGCCGGATCGCCAACGGCGTCAGCGCCCGGCACGGCGAGGTCGCGCGCGAGATGTGGCAGGAGATGTGGCCGGACCGTGCGGTCGAGGACGTCCCGATCACGCACGTCACCAACGGCGCCCACATCCCCACCTGGGTCGGCGAGCCGATGCGCGAGCTGCTCGACCGCCATCTCGGCGAGGGCTGGACCGACCGCGCCGTCGATCCGGCCACCTGGGAGCCGATCGACGAGATCCCCGCCGAGGAGCTGTGGGCGGCCCGCAGCGCCCAGCGGCGCGAGCTGATCGACGTCGTGCGGGAGCGCAGCGTCACCGACCGGCTCGGCCGCGGCGACACCGCCGACTACGTTCGCGCCGCGGTGGGAGCGCTCGATCCCGACATGCTCACGATCGGCTTCGCGCGCCGCGTGGCCACGTACAAGCGGCTCGACCTGCTGCTGCGCGACGTCGACCGCGCGCTGGCGCTGCTGTCCGACGACGAGCGCCCGGTCCAGCTCATCCTGGCCGGCAAGGCGCACCCGAAGGACGACGACGGCAAGCGGCTCGTGCAGCGGCTGTTCGAGATGAAGGGCCACTTCGAGGTCGGCCGCCGCGTCGTCTACCTCGACGACTACGACCTCGCGCTCGGCGCCGCGATGGTGCGCGGCTGCGACATCTGGGTCAACGTCCCGCGCCCGCCGCTGGAGGCGAGCGGCACGAGCGGCATCAAGTCGGCCATGAACGGCGGGCTGCAGCTCAGCGTGCTCGACGGCTGGTGGCCAGAGGCCTACGACGGCTCCAACGGCTGGGCGATCTCCGGCGAGGTCGACAATGACCACGGCGCGCAGGACTGGCGCCACGCCGACGAGCTGTACCGGCTGCTGACCGACGACGCGGTGCCGACCTACTACGGTCGCGACGCGCGCGGGATCCCGCAGGACTGGCTCGACATGGTTCGCGCGTCGCTGCGCACGATCGGCCCCAAGTTCGGCGCCGGCCGCATGGTGCGCGACTACGCCGAGCAGATCTACCCCGCCCACGTGGGAGCCCGGGCGTAGCGTTCTGGCTCAAGGCCGTCGGCCACGCGCGCGGGCCGCTCAGCGAGCGCTGGCTCGACGAGCGGCCCGAGCTGCTGCGCCGCACGGGGTTCCCGCGTCGCCCGCGGATCGAGGCGGGCGACCGGCTCGTGCTCTACGCCTCAGTCTGGCGGCGCGTGTTCGCGATCTGCGAGGTGGTGGGCGAGCCCCAGCCGCGCGAGCACCCGCGCTGGCCGTGGATCGTCGAGATCGAGGCGCTGCTCGTCGTGCCGGTGCTCGACGCCGCGCCGCCGGTCGAGGCGATCGGCGTCGCCGCCCGCTCGATGAGCCAGCAGTCGCACATCCGGATCGAGGCCGCGCACTACGACCGGGCGGTCGATGCGATCGCGTCGGTGGCGGTCCGGCACTCGGAATAGGCGAACGCGGCTAGCCTGGCCGCGACGTGCACACTCGACGGGACCGACAGTTCGTAGCCATCGCGATCGCCGCCGTCCTCGCGGGGGCCGGCGTCTGCGCGCTCGTGCTCGCCAGCGACCACCAGGAGGCCGAGGCGGCGTTCGCGATCTTCGGCCCGGCGGTCGGATGGGGCTTCATCGGCACGGGCCTGTACGCGTGGCGGCGCGAGCCGGAGAACCGCACCGGGATGCTGATGGTCCTGCTCGGCTTCGCGTGGTTCTCGTCGACGCTGGAGTCGGCCAACTCGGCGCTCGCGTACACGTACGGGCTCACGCTCGGCGGCCTCTGGGGCAGCTTGTTCCTGCACCTCGGCATGAGCTTCCCGACCGGGCGGCTGAGGAACCGGTTCGACCGCGGCGTGGTGATCGCCGGCTACCTGATCTTCCCGCTCGGTTTCGTGCCGGAGCTGCTGTTCGCAGGCCCGGCAGAGCTCGACTGCTCCGGCTGCCCGGCCAACGTGCTGCTGATCGAGCCCGACGAGGACCTGGCACGGGCCGGCATGGCGCTCGGCGGCCTGCTCTACGGGGCGCTGTTCGTGATCGCGCTCGTGCGCGCGACGCAGATCTGGCGCGCCGCCGGCCCGTTCATCCGCCTCCAGCTCACGCCTGTCTACGTCAGCGCGCTGTTCACGTTCCTGCTCGTGACAATCGCACGGTCGGGCGCGGGCGAGGCCGCGTGGTGGGCCGCGTTCATCTCCGCGTGGCTGACGCCGTTCGCGTTCCTCGGCGGGCTGCTGCGCAGCCGAATCTCGCGGCTGGTCGAGGAGCTGCACGCCTCGCGCGCTCGGATCGTGGAGGCCGGCGACGCGGCGCGCCGCAAGCTCGAGCGCGACCTGCACGATGGGGCGCAGTCTCGCCTCGTCGCGCTCGCGCTGCTGCTGCGGTCGGCGCGAGCGCGGGCGGACGCCGATCCGGCGCTCGCCGGGCTGCTCGACCAGGCGCAGGACGAGCTGCAGACAAGCCTGGCCGAGCTGCGCGAGCTCGCGCGCGGCATCCACCCCGCCGTCCTCACCGAGCGCGGGCTCGAGCCGGCGCTCCAGGCGCTCGTCTCGCGTGCGCCGGTGCCGGTGACGCTCGAGGCGAAGGCGGACGAGCGCCTGCCCGGCCCGGTCGAGAGCGCGGCCTACTTCGTTGTCTCCGAAGGGCTCGCGAACGTCGCCAAGTACGCCCGGGCCTCGCACGCGACGGTGTCGGTCCGGCACGTGAACGGCAGCGTCAGTGTGGAGGTGAGCGACGACGGCGTCGGCGGGGCGAACGCTGCCAACGGCTCGGGATTGCGAGGGCTGGAAGACCGCCTCGCCGCGCTCGACGGCACGCTCTCGCTCGACAGCCCCGCCGGCCGCGGGACGCGGCTGCGCGCGCGGATCCCGGTCTAGAAAGACTGCAGCCCGACGGCGTCGAGCAGCGCGAGCGCGTCGGCGTCCGGCGAGCCTGGCGGGGCGGTGTAGACGACGAGGCGCAGGTCGCTTCCGCGCACGGTGAGGACGTCGCAGTCGAGCGTGAGCGAGCCGACCTCGGGATGCAGGAAGGTCTTGCGGCTCGCCGACCGCCGGCCGACCGAGCGCTGCTCCCACAGCTCGGCAAAGCGCGGGCTGATGCGGCGCAGGTCGTCGACCAGCTCGCGCAGTGGCTCGTCGTCCGGATAGCGGCCGAGCGCGTCGCGCAGGTCGGCGACCGCCTCGGCCTCCATCGCGTCCTCGTCCGGGACCCGGACGACGCGCGACGGCGCGCCCGTGAAGTGGCGCCAGAGGATGTTGCGCATGCGCGGCGGCTCGCCCGAGAGGTCGCCCATCAGCGCGGTGGCGAGCCGGTTGGCGGCGATCAGCTGCCACGAGGCGTCCACCACAGCGACGGGCACGTCGGCGAGCCGGTCGAGCACGCGCTGCACGCCCGGCGTGACGTGCCGGCTGATGCTCCCGGCGGCCGGCTCCGCGTGGCCGGCGACGCGGAACAGGTGGTCGCGCTCCTCGTCGCTGAGCCGGAGCGCGCGGGCGAGCGGGGCGAGCACGGACGGCGACGGGTTGCTCGCGCGGCCCTGCTCGAGCCGCGCCAGGTAGTCGACCGACAGCCCGGCGAGCTGCGCGACCTCCTCACGGCGCAGGCCAGGCGCGCGCCGGTGCCCGCCGGCCGGGAGCCCGACCTCGGCGGGGCTGAGGCGGTCGCGCCAGGAGCGCAGGCAGCCGGCGAGCTCGTCGTGGTCCATGGTCCCGATGATGGCGCACGCCGCGCAGATCAGGGTCGCCCTGCGAGTCCCAGGCTGCAGCGTCCTCTGGTGACTCGCGCGGATCGGGCCACGATGGGACGCATGACCACGACACTCATCACCGGTGCGAACAAGGGCCTCGGGCGCGAGGTGGCACGACGCCTGCTCGCCGACGGCCACGACGTGTGGATCGCGGCCCGCGACCCTGACCGCGGGCGCGAGGCGGCCGAGGCGCTCGGCGCGCGCTCGGTCGTGCTCGACGTCACCGACGACGCCAGCGTCGCCGCGGCGGCCGAGCGCGTCGCCGCCGAGGGCGGGCTCGACGTACTCGTCAACAACGCTGGTATCGCCGGTAGGCGCAAGCCCGTCTCCGAGACCACCGCCGCGGACGTCGAGGAGATCCTCGCCACGAACGTGCTCGGGATCGTGCGAGTGACGCAGGCGTTCGTGCCGCTGCTCGAGCGCTCCGCCAACCCCGTGGTGGTCAACGTGTCGAGCGGCATGGGCTCGCTGGGCGTCACCACCGACCCCTCGCGGCTCGAGTCGACGATCGTGGGCCTCGGCTATCCGGCCTCGAAGTCGGCCGTCAACATGCTCACGTCGCAGTACGCGAAGGCGCTTCCCGACATGCGCGTGAACGCGGTCGACCCCGGCTACACGGCGACCGACCTCAACGACCACCGCGGGACGCAGACGGTCGAGGAGGGGGCCGAGGTGATCGTCCGGATGGCGAAGCTCGACCCGTCGGGGCCGACCGGGACCTTCGTCAGCGCGGCGGGCGTGGTGCCGTGGTGAGCGCTACCAGGTGTCGATAAAGCCGCGCCCGCCCGGCGCGACCGTGGGCGCGGCTGCCAGTGTCGCCGCGATCAGGGCGCGCGTCTCGGCCGGGTCGATGACGTCGTCGAGCTCGAACAGCGTCGCGGCGTTGAGCGCCTTCGCGTTCTCATGCGCCGCGGCGGTCAGCTCGCGCACGCGCCGCTCCCGCTCGGCCTCGTCGGCGATCGCCTCGAGCTCACGCCGCAGGCCGAGCCGGACCGCGCCCTCCAGGCCCATCGGGCCCAACTCGGCGCCCGGCCAGGCGACGGTCAGCAGCGGCTCGTGCAGGCTGCCGGCGACCATCGCCTGCGCGCCGAGGCCGTAGCCGCGCCGCAGGATCACCGCGACGAGCGGCACGCGTAGCGCGGCGCCGGTCACGAGCAGGCGCGAGCAGTGGCGGACGAGGCCGGTCGCCTCCGCGTCGGGCCCGACCATCATGCCCGGCGTGTCGACGAGCGAGACGAGCGGCAGGCCGAAGGCGTCGCAGAGCTGCATGAAGCGCGCCGCCTTGTCGGCGCCGTCGCTCGTGATCGCTCCCGCCTGGTGCCGGGTGTCGTTGGCGATCACGCCCACCGGGCGGCCCTCGACGCGGGCGAGCGCGGTCACCATGCCCGGCGCGAAGCGCTCGCGCAGGAACGTGACCGAGCCGGTGTCGGCGAGCGTCTCCATCACCGGCCGCGGGTCGTACGCGCGGCGCGCACGCTCTGGCACCAGCTCGCGCATCCGCTCCTGGTCGGCCGCCTCGCCGGCTGTCGCGACGCCCTGGAAGTAGGCGAGCAGGCGCTTGGTGACGGCGGTCGCGGCGGCCTCGTCGGCGACCTCGACATCGACGACGCCGTTGCGGGCGTGCATCTCGAGCGGGCCGACGTCGTCGGGCGCCACTGTGCCGAGCCCGCCGCCCTCGATCATCGCCGGCCCGCCCATGCCGAGCGAGACGTTCTCGGTCGCGACGATGAGGTCCGAGCAGCCCGCGATCACCGCGTTGCCGGCGAAGCACCGCCCGGCGACGATCGCGATCCGCGGCACGATGCCGGACAGCCGCGCCCATAGCGCGAAGGCGCGCGTGTCGAGCGCGGAGACGACCGGGTAGTCGGTGTCGCCCGGCCGCCCGCCGCCGCCCTCGGCGTAGAACACGGTCGGCAGGCGCATGCGCTCGATCAGCTCGAACAGCCGGTCCTTCTTGCGGTGGCCGAGCGCGCCCTGCGTGCCGGCCAGGACCGTGTAGTCGTACGAAAGGACCGCGCAGGCGCCACCGTTGATGCGCGCAGTGCCGGCGACGAGGCCGTCGGCCGGCGTGCGCTCGATCAGCTCCTGCAGGTCGTGCCGCCCGCGCTGGGCGGCGACGGCGAGCCGGCCGTACTCGACGAAGCTGCCCGGGTCGACGAGGTCCGCGATGTTCTCGCGCGCCGTGCGACCGCCGGCCGCATGCCGGCGGGCGACCGCCTCAGGCCGCGCCTCGTCGCGCGTCGCCGCGCGACGCTTCCCAAGCTCTCCGCTCACTCGTGGTCGAGACGGCCCCGGTAGAGCCCGATCTTGTAGTCGACCAGCTCGAGGTTCCGCTCGATCTCGGCGAGCCGCTCGAGGACCTGCTCGCGATGCGCCTCCAGGATCGCCAGCCGCTCGCGCTCGTTGCCCTCGCCCGCCCAGACGAGCTCGGCGTACTCGCGGATCAGCCGGATCGGCATCCCCGTCGACCGCAGTCGCGTGATCATCACCACCCACTCGACGTCCTCGGCGGTGAAGCGCCGATGGCCGGAGCCGTTGCGCTCGACCGGGGGCAGCAGCCCCGCGCGCTCGTAGTAGCGGAGCGTGTGGGCGCTCACGCCCGTCTCGTTGGCCGCCTCGGCGACCGTCAGATCGGTTGCCACCGTCATTGCCATGACGTCCAGGGTAGAAGTTCGAGCGCGCTCGAAGGCGATTCGGCCTTGACTTCGAGCGCGCTCGAACACCTACGGTGGATACATGGAACAACGTGAACTCGGAACCAGTGGCCTCCGCGTCTCCGCACTCGGCCTCGGGTGCATGGGGATGACGTACGCCTACGGCGCGACCGACTCCGACGAGTCGATCGCGACCGTCCACCGCGCGATCGAGCTCGGCGTGGCGTTCTTCGACACCGCCGAGCTCTACGGCCCGCACACGAATGAGGAGCTGCTCGCCAAGGCGCTCGCCGGCCGCCGCGACGAGGTGACGATCGCCACCAAGTTCGGCGTGCTGCGGGACGCCGACGGCCCTGCCGGCCGGCCGCTCGACGGCACCCCCGCCAACGTGCGGCGCTCGATCGAGGGCTCGCTGAAGCGCCTCGGCACCGACCACGTCGACCTCTACTACCAGCACCGCATCGACCCCGACACGCCGATCGAGGAGACCGTCGGCGCGCTTGCGGAGCTCGTCCGAGAGGGCAAGGTGCGCCACATCGGGCTCAGCGAGGCGGCGCCGGAGACGATCCGTCGCGCCCATGCCGTGCACCCGATCGCGGCTGTCCAGTCGGAGTACTCGCTGTTCACGCGCGACGTCGAGAACGAGGTGCTGCCGACGCTGCGCGAGCTGGGCATCGGCCTCGTCGCGTACTCGCCGCTCGGCCGCGGCTTCCTCTCCGGCCGCTTCCACTCCGCCGAGGAGCTCGACGCCGACGACTGGCGCCGCACGCAGCCGCGCTTCCGCGGCGAGAACGCCCAGCGCAACCTCGAGCTGGCGTCCAAGGTCGCCGACCTCGCCGCCGAGAAGGGGATCGCGCCGGCCCAGCTCGCGCTCGCGTGGGTGCTCGCACAGGGCGACGACATCGTCCCGATCCCGGGCACCAAGCGGCGCAGGTACCTCGAGCAGAACGTCGGGGCGCTCGACGTCGATCTCACGGAGGCCGACCTGGCGCGGGTGGCCGAGGCGATCGGCGCGCCCGCAGGTGAGCGCTACGACGAGGCCGGGATGCAGTCGCTGAACAGCTGAAGCCGGCCGCCGGGTAGCCGCACCCGCGCGTTAGGGATTCCCCCGATGCGCGGGGCGGCGCCAGCCGCGAGGATCACGGACATGATCGAGACCGCCACGTCCGTGACCGTGATCCATGGCGCCATGCTCAGCTTCGAGACCGTCGAGGCCCGCGCCGCCGCCGAGGCGCCGATGCGCGTGCGCGAGCACCACGAGACGCTGCTGCGCGTGATCGACGGCATCGTGACGATCGAGCTGGACGGGTCCGAGCGCACGCTGATGCACGAGGGCGAGGCGCGGATCGCTTCCGGCACGCCGCACCGGATGTGGAACTCCGGCGTCGGCGACGCCCGGATCGTGCAGGAGTTCCGCCGGACGTCCTAGCCCTATTCGGGCTCGGGGACGACCTTCCAGCGCCAGCGTCCGACGATCTTGCCGTTCACGCGCCAGGTCGTGACGTGCTTGCCGGTGGTCCGGTAGAGGATCGGCTCGTAGAGGATGGCGCCGTAGTCGTTCGAGGTATTCTCTGACCTAGGTCAGAGAATGGATGAGATCGCGCGCGTTCGCAGGTTCAACCGGTTCGTCACCCAGCAAGTCGGCGCGCTCAACGACCGCTACCTCGGCCATCGCCCGCTCGGTGAGTCGCGCGTGCTGTTCGAGATCGGCGCCGACGGCGCGACGCCGCGCGACGTGCGCGCCCGGCTCGGGCTCGACTCCGGCTACGTCTCGCGGCTGATCGGCTCGCTGCGGCGCGACGGCCTGGTCGAGGAGCGGCCCGATCCGGCCGACCGGCGGACGAAGCGCCTCTGCCTGACCGCCGCCGGCCGGGCGGAGATGGAGGAGCTCGACCGCATCTCCGACGGCCTCGCGGCGTCGGTGCTCGACCCGCTGAGCGAGGAGCAGCGCGCGCGGCTGCTGCGCGCTCAGGCCGAGGTCGTGCGCCTGCTGGCAGTCTCGATGGTCACGGTCGACCGCGAGGACGACGCGTCCGCCGACGCCCGCTGGTGCCTGGGCCACTACTTCGCCGAGCTGCGCGACCGGTTCGAGGAGTCGTTCGATCCCGAGCGGACGCTGCCGGCCGACGAGTCGGTGTTCCTCGTCGCCCGGCTGAGCGGTCAGCCGGCCGGCTGCGGGGCGCTCAAGACCCTGCAGCCCGGAGTCGGCGAGATCCTGCGCATGTGGGTCGACCGCGCGCATCGCGGGCTCGGCATCGGCGCCCGCATCCTCGACGCGCTGGAGGAGGAGTCGCGGGCGCGCGGGCACGAGGCGGTGCGGCTCTACACGAACCGCGCGCTCACGGAGGCGAAGGCGATGTACCGCTCCCGCGGCTACATCGAGATCCCCCGCTACAACGACGACCCATACGCCAACCACTGGTTCGAGAAGCGGCTCTAGATAGCCGGGAAGCGCCGCACGCCGGTCTCGACGAGCCCGAGCCGTAGCGGCTCGCCGACCTCGACGCTGGCTCGGCCCTCGAGGACGGTGACGAGCCGCGCGCCGGCCTCGGTGTCGACGCCGACCAGCGTCTCGCGGCCGAGCGCCTCGACGTACGCGACGCGGCCCTCGATCGGGCCGAGCAGGCCGTCGCTCCAGAGCCGGACGTGCTCCGGGCGCACGCCGAGCAGCTCGCCGTCGTCCGGCAGGAAGCTCATCGGCGGGCTGCCGATGAAGCCGCCGACGAACACGTTCGCGGGCTCGTCGTAGAGCTGCTCCGGCGTGCCGACCTGCTCGAGCGCGCCGGCGTTCATGACCGCGATCCGGTCTCCGAGCGTGAGCGCCTCGACCTGGTCGTGGGTGACGTAGATCGTCGTCGTCCCCACCTCGCGCTGGAGCCGGCGGATCTCGCCGCGCGCCTGCACGCGCAGCTGGGCGTCGAGGTTCGACAAAGGCTCGTCCATCAGCAGCACGTGCGGCTCGCGCACGAGCGCCCGCCCGAGCGCCACGCGCTGCTGCTGGCCGCCCGAGAGCTCGCGCGGGCGGCGGTCGAGCAGCCCGTCGAGCCCGAGCGTCTGGCACGTCTCGGTGACCCTTCGGTCGATCTCCGCACGCGGCAACCGGCGCCGCCTCAGCCCGAAGCCCATGTTGTCGCGCACCGTCATCTGCGGGTAGAGCGCGTAGTCCTGGAACACCATCGCCACGTCCCGCGCACGAGGCGCGACGTCGTTCACGGTGCGGCCGTCGATCTCGATCCGCCCCGCGTCGACCGCCTCCAGCCCGGCGAGCATCCGCAGCGCGGTCGTCTTGCCCGACCCCGACGGACCGACGACCACCATCAGCTCGCCGTCCGCCACTTCGAGCGACAGCGAGCGCACCGCCTCGACGGCGCCGAACCGCTTGCTGACGCCGTGGAACGCCACCGAGCTCACCCCTTCACCGCCCCACCGAGCATCCCGCGGATGAAGTGCCGCTGCAGGAAGAGGTAGACGACCACGACCGGCATCGCGACGATCAGCGCGCCGGCCGCGAGCAGCCCCTCGTCGCTCGTGTTGCGGCCCTGGAAGAACGCCAGGCCGAGCGGCGCCGTGCGCAGCGACTCATCGGAGACCATCACCAGCGCGAGCAGGAACTCGTTCCAGGTCCACATGAAGACGAGGACGACCATCGTGAGGACGGCGGGCCGCCCGAGCGGGAGGACGATGCGCCACAACGTCACCCAGCTCGACGAGCCGTCCAGCCGCGCCGCCTCGATGAGCGACCGCGGCACGGAGCGGAAGAAGGCGCGCATCCAGAACGTGCCGAACGCGGTCGAGAGCGCCGCCTGGGGCAGGATCAGCGCCCAATAGGTGTCGGTCATCCCGACGTCGCGCAGGTCGTAGTAGAGCGGCACGACGATCGCCTCGAGCGGCACCATCAGGCCGAGCAGGAACAGGTAGAAGAGCACCTGCGCGCCGCGGAAGCGCATGAGCCCGAAGGCGTATCCGGCGAGGATCGACAGGACCGTCGAGATCGCCACCACCGATCCGGTGACGATCGCGCTGGAGCGCAGGTACGTGCTGAAGTTCCCCTCGTCCCACGCCGTCGCGAAGCTGCCCGCCCCGAGGACGATCTTCACGATTGGCAGCAGCGCGATCAGCCCGAACACTCCGAGCACCACGTAGGTGAGGGCCTGTTCGCGGCGGTCGATCACGTGCGCGCCGCCCGGTCCGCGACCCGGTTGATGACCAGCGACAGCGCGAAGATGACCGCGCCCAGGCACACGCCGATCGCCGCCGCGAGCCCGACCTGCCCGGTCTGGAACGCCCGCTCGTACACCTCCAGCGCGGGGACCGAGGTCGAATCCCCGGGCCCGCCCGCGGTGGTCAGGTAGACCACGTCGAAGTTGCGCAGCGCCGCGATGGTGCACAGCGTCAGCGCCACCGCGATCTCGCCCTTGAGCGCCGGCAGCGTAACCGCGAAGAACTCGCGCAGCGCGCCGGCGCCGTCGACGCGCGCGGCGTCGTAGAGCGAGCGCGGGATCTTCTGCACGCCGGCCATGAACAGCACGAAGCACAGCCCGTACGCCACCCACGTGCCGATCAGGCCGACCGCCGGCAGCGCGAGGTCGAAGTCGCCCAGCCAGCCGGTCGGCTGGTAGATCAGCCGCCACGTCACGGCCACCACCACCAAGGCGATCACCTGCGGCAGGAACAGGATCGCCCGCACCGCCGCCAGGCCGCGCACGCGGGTCCGCGACGCCGCCCCGGCCAGCAGCAGGCCGATGACGACCGGCAGCGCCGCGTAGAAGACCAGCAGCACGCCGGCGTGCAGGAACGCGCGGCGCAGGTCGGCGTCGTCGGCGAGCGCCGTGTAGTTGTCGAGCCCCACCCACGTCCCCTGCGTCACGCCGTCCCACTCGAACAGCGAGATCCAGCCGGCGCGGGCGAGCGGTGTGAGTACGAACGCGCCGAACAGCACCAGCCCGGGCAGCACGTACAGGTACGCGACGCGGCGCGGCTCGCCCGGCGGCCGGGTCATCCGCTGGACTTCTCGAAGTCCCCTTGGAGGGCGCCGGTGAACTCGTCCGGCGACTGGCGGCCGGCCATCAGCTGCTGGACCCCGGCGGTGATCGTGTCGTAGAACGTCGGCGTCGCGTAGTCCAGGTACGGCACGAGGCCGTCGGCGTCGGAGAGCGTGCGCCACGCCTCGAAGATGTCCTCGCCTGCGGCGGTGGACGGCTGGGCCGTCGCCGGCATGGCGGGCAGATTGCCGGTCCGCACGAGCACGTCGGCGGCGTTGGCGTCGGTCAGGAAGTCGATGTACGCGGCGGCGACGTCCGGGTTCTCGGACTTGGACGTGATCGTGAACGGCAGGCTTTCGCCCCCAAGCGCCTGCGCCGAGCGGTTCTCGTCGGCCGGCGGCACCAGCATGAACCCGACCTTGTTCCCCATGAGGTCGGTCAGGTCGCGGAGCAGCCACGTGCCGGCGATCAGGAACGGCCCGGCTCCGTCGGCGAACTGCGCGTAGGCGGGGTCGTACCCGACGCCGTTGAAGTTCTTGGTGAAGTAGCCCTCCTCGGCCCACTGCTGGAGCTTGCCCGCCGCCTCCTCGTTCTCGGGCGTGGTGAACGTCGCTCCCTCGCGCCCGAACACGAAGTCGCGCACCTGGTCGGGCGTCGCGTACGTGTTCTGAACGGCCTGGAACTCGTGGATCCCGGGCCACTTGTCGAGATTGCCGAACGAGATCGGTACGTCGCCGTCGCGCTTGGCGGCCGCGAGCTGCTCCTCGAGCTCGGCGAACGTGCGCGGCTCCTGCGGCACCTTGTCGCGGTTGTAGAACAGCCCGACGATCTCGCCCATCTGCGAGACGCCGTAGAGGTCGCCGTCGCCGAACGTGGCGGCGTCGGACGAGAAGCGGTTGAGGTCGAGGAGCACCGGCGAGTAGCGGTCGGCCCAGCCGTAGGCTTCGGCGTAGCCGTCGAGCGGCCGCAGAAGACCGCCCTTGACGAGCGTGCCCATCACCTGGCGGCCCTGGTTGGCCTGCACGACGTCGGGCGCCTTGTCGCCGGACACCGCGAGCTTGAGCGTCGTGTTCAGGTCGGTGAACGACTTGGCGACGCGCTTGATCGTCACGTTCGGGTACTTGGCCTGGAACTGGTCGTTGAGGCGCTCGATCTGGCGCCGCTGCCCGCCCCGGACCTCCTGATCCCAGACCGTGAGCGTGACCGGTCCGGCGGCCGAGACGTCGACCTTCCCGCCGCCGCGATCGCTCGGCTCCCTCTCGGGCGCTTCCTCGCCGGGCGCCCCGCAGCCGGCCACCACCAGCAGCACCAGCAGGACGAGGAGCCGGCGCACCGTCAGCCCTCCCCCGGCATCGATGGCAGCCCGCGCTCCCGGCCTTCCGCGAGCAGGCGCTCGCGCGTGACGGCGCCGCCCGTGCCGGTGTGGGCGCCGACCGAGAGCCCTGCGTAGAGGTTGGCCCATTCGAGCGCGACCTCCGGGTCGGCTCCGAGCAGGTCGCCCCACGCGAGCGCGGCGGCGAACAGGTCACCCGCGCCGGTGGTGTCGAGCACCGGCGCCGCGTTGGAGCCGTCGACCGTCACGTGCCGGCCGTCGATCACGGCGACCGCGCCGTCGGGGCCGAGCGTGACCGCCGCGATGTCGGCGCACTGGGTGAGCTTCTCGGCGGCCTCGGCCGGCGAGGAGGCGCCGGTGAGGACGGTCGCCTCGCGCCGGTTGACGATCAGCGCCCGCGGCCGGCGGGCGGTCGCGACCCTCGGCAGGCGGCCGGCGAACGCGCGGGCGTCGTCGTCGCCGCAGGTTATGAACGCGCAGACGCCCTCGGGCACGATGTCGATCTGCTCGAGCGTGGCGGCAACGGCGCGCGGCGACAGCGGCGCGATATCGGCGGCGCGGGCGCGCACGCCGGGGTCGACCGTCACCATCGAGCGCTCGCCGCCGACCGGCATGACGACGGTCGTCGGGGTGCGGGTGCCGCGCGGCTCGCCCATGATCACGCCCTCGGCGTCGAGCTCGCGGCGCACGAAGCGG
>JBKOYW010000111.1:0-3057 GCA_046744275.1 Actinomycetota bacterium | reverse complement strand
CGGGCGCTCGCCCAGGCCGTCGGCGAGTCGCTTCTCGAGGCGGGGCTCTTGGCGGAGAAGCCGTCGGTCGGGCAGCGCCACGTGTTCCTCAACCCGCGCCGCGCGGCCGAGATCCGCAGGCTCATCGACGAGGGTGAGCTTCCGTCGGGTATGAGTCTGCCGTCCCCGTGAAAGCATGAGGTCAATGCCCGACATCGGTCGTGTCGCCAAAGAGGTCTCCACCAAGCTGTTCACCGCCCGCACGCTGGCCGGCGCCGGCGTGCTCCATCCCGGTCGCCCCGACCACGTGCTCGGCGCGGTCCGCGCGCTCGTGCGCTTCGGGCCGACGCCGGCCGGCGGCTACGGCGCGTCCGCTGAGCGCTACGGCGACGAGACGGCGGTGATCGACGAGCTCGGCACGCTCACCTTCCGCGAGGTCAACGAGCGCACCAACGCGCTCGCGCACGGCCTCGCGGCGTCCGGCATCACCGAGGGCGACAGCGTCGGGCTGATGTGTCGCAACCACCGCGGGTTCATCGAGTCGGTCGTCGCCTGCTCGAAGCTCGGCGCCCACGTGCTGTTCCTCAACACCGCCTTCTCGGGGCCGCAGCTGAGCGACGTCGCCAAGCGCGAGGAGCCCAAGGCGCTGATCTACGACCACGAGTTCGAGGAGCTGATCCGCGATGCATCGCGGCGGCGCAAGCGGTTCATCGCGTGGCACGACGCCGACGGGGGCCGGCCGAAGGACCCGCTGCTCGAGGACCTCGCGTCGAGCGGCGACACTGCGCCGGTCAGGCCGCCGAGCGAGCGCGGCAAGGCGATCATCCTCACGTCCGGGACCACGGGCACGCCGAAGGGCGCCTCGCGCTCGCAGCCGAGGTCGCTCGACCCGGCCGCCGCGCTGCTGGCGATGATCCCCCTCCGCGCGCGCGAGCGGACGATGATCGCCGCGCCGATGTTCCACTCCTGGGGCTTCGTGCATTTCACGCTCGGCATGAGCCTGTCGTCGACGCTCGTGCTCAACCGCAAGTTCGACCCCGAGGCGACGCTGAGCCTCACCGCCCAGCACGAGTGCACGGCGCTGATCGTCGTGCCGGTGATGATGCAGCGGATCCTCGAGCTGCCGCAGGAGACGCTCGAGCGCTACGACCTCTCGAAGGTGCGCGTGGTGGCCGTCTCCGGCTCGGCGCTGCCGGGGCCACTGTCCGACCGCTGGATGGACCTGTTCGGCGAGAACGTCTACAACCTCTACGGCTCGACCGAGGTGGCGTGGGCGAGCATCGCCACGCCGTCCGACCTGCGCGCCGCGCCCGGCACCGCCGGCCGCCCGCCCCACGGCACGATCGTCCGGCTCTACGACGACGACGGCGAGCCGGTGCGCCCGGGGGAGACCGGCCGGATCTTCGTCGGCAACGAGATGCAGTTCGAGGGCTACACGGGCGGCGGGAACAAGGACGCGATCGACGGCCTGCTGTCGTCCGGCGACGTCGGCCACTTCGACGAGGCCGGTCGCCTGTTCGTCGACGGCCGCGACGACGACATGATCGTCTCGGGCGGCGAGAACGTGTTCCCCGCCGAGGTCGAGGACCTGCTCGCCGGCCACGACGCCGTGCTCGAGGTCGCGGTGTTCGGTGTCGACGACGAGAAGTTCGGGCAGCGGCTGAAGGCCGTCGTCGTGCTGCGCGACGGTGCCAGCGTCAGCGAGGACGACATCAAGAAGCACGTCAAGTCCAACCTCGCCGGCTACAAGGTCCCGCGCGACATCGAGTTCGTCGACGAGCTCCCGCGAACCTCGACGGGCAAGGTCCTAAAGAGAGAACTCCGCTAGTCCTAATCTGGAAGGTGCCATGCCTCAGCGCACCGACACCTTCGAACTCGCGCCCCTGGGCCTCCGCTCCGGGGACGGCCGCCGGCTCGACTTGCACGTCGCGATCGGCGACTTCCACTACGGCGGCGAGCCGTACGCGGTGACCCCTGCGCTGGTCCCGGTGCGGCTCGACGTCTCGCGCACGACCGGCAACGGCTGGGCGCTGCGGCTGCGCTTCACCGCCGGCCTCGAGGGGCCATGCATGCGCTGCCTCGAGCCGGCCCGGCCGGAGTTCGAGGTCGAGGCGCGCGAGGTGTCCCAGCCCGGGGGCGGCGAGGAGCTGAGCTCGCCGTACGTGTCGGGGGACGAGGAGCTGGCGCTCGCCCAGTGGGCGCGCGACTCGCTCGCGCTCACGCTGCCGGCCCAGCTCAACTGCCGCGAGGACTGCGCGGGGCTCTGCGGGCAGTGCGGCGCGAACCTCAACGAGGATCCGGACCATCACCACGAGGCGGCGCCGGATCCGCGGTGGGCGAAGCTGGGCGAGCTGAAGTTCGACTAGTGGATCCGTCCGGGGGTTCGGCGGGTCGCCTGGCCGGCCAGAACCCGTCGTACCTCCGGACGGGTCCACTCGCCGCGGTCGCGGTCGCCGCCCTATCGGCGCTCGTGATCGCGCCGGCGCCTTCGTACGACCCGTGGGCCTGGCTGCTGTGGGGCCGCGAGATCGCGCACGGCACACTGAGCACCGCGGAGGGGCCGGCGTTCAAGCCGCTGACCGTCGCGGTGACGACCGTGCTGTCCGTGCTGGGGAGCGCCGCCCCGGTCGCCTGGGTGATCGTCGCGCGTACCGGCGCGGTCCTGGCCGTGCTGCTGGCCTTCCGGCTGGGGCGGCGGCTCGGGGGCGCCGCGGCCGGGGTCGTCGCGGCGGTCGGGGTGGCGCTGTGCGGAGACCTCCTCGGCTACTCCGCGGCGGGGGCGGAGCCTGGCTGGACGATCGCGCTGGCGCTCGCCGGGATCGAGGCGTGGCGCGCCGACCGTCCGCGAGCAGCGCTCGCCTGCGGCGTCGGCTGCGCGCTGCTGCGGGTGGAGGCGTGGCCGTTCCTGCTCGCGTTCGGGGTCGTGCTGTGGCGGCGGCGGCCCCAGGACCGCGCGCTGCTGGCCGCCTGCGCGGTCGCCGTGCCCGCGCTCTGGCTCGTGCCCGAATGGCTGGGCTCGGGCGACCTGCTCCGCTCCGGCTCCCGCGCGAGGCTGCCGACCCCCGGCCAGCCGGCGAC
>JBKOYW010000055.1:0-7450 GCA_046744275.1 Actinomycetota bacterium | reverse complement strand
GGGGGTCCGGGCGGGACGAGGCCGGACGGGGGTCCGGGCGGGACGAGGCCGGGCGGGATGGGTCCGTGGGGCTCACGCGGCCGACGACGGTCGGGCGTCGGCCCCGAGCAGCGCGCGCCGCAGTAGGTGCATCGCCAGCGTCGTTGTGCGCTCGCGCACGGCCGCGCGGTCTCCGGGCAGCTGGACCGCGCGCTCGATCAGGACCTCGCCCGTGCCGTCCGCCACGCACACGCAGACGGTCCCCACGGGCTTCTCCGGCGTCCCGCCGCCCGGGCCGGCGATCCCGGTGATCCCGATGCCGAGCGAGGCGCCGAACCGCCCCGCCGCTCCCGCCGCCAGGGCCGCCGCCACCTGCGGTGACACCGCGCCGAACCGCGCGATCAGGTCGGCCGGAACGTCCGCCATCCCCACCTTCGCCTCGTTCGAGTACGCCACCACGCCGCCCAGGACGTACGCCGACGACCCCGCGCGATCCGTCAAACGCGCCGCCATCAGGCCTGCGGTGCACGACTCGGCCACCGCCACCGTCCGCACCGGCGGCCCCAGCAGCAGCCCCGCCACGATCTCGTCGATCGTCGACCCGTCGCGGGAGAACACGCGGCGGCCGAAGCGGTCGAGGATCGCGGACTCCAGCGCGTCGTATGCGCCGGCGGCCGCGGGCTCGAACACGGTCGCGATCTCGAGCTCCCCCCGGCGCAGGCAGGTCGTGATCTCGAGCGACGCCGGCGGCGAGAGCTCCCGCAGCACCTGCGCGAGCTGGGACTCGGGCACGCCGGTCACCCGCATGATCCGCTGCTCCAGCACGCCCGCGCGGGCGAGCAGCTCTCGCAGCGGCGAGATCCCGACCGCCACCTCCCACATCGGCTGCAGCTCGCTCGGCGGACCGGGCAGCACGACCACGACCGGGCCCCCGTCGACCGCGACCACCAAGCCCGGGGCGGTGCCGACCGGCTCGAGCACCGAAGCCCCCCGCGGCACCAGCGCCTGCTTGCGGTTGCCGGCCCGCATGGTCGCGTCGTCGACATCTGGCCAGCGCCGGCGAAACGAGCTGATGATCCCCCAGATCCGCTCCTCCAATGCCGGATCGAGCTCCAGCGGCCGCCCGGCGAACTCGGCCACCACCTCGGCGGTCAGGTCGTCGGCGGTCGGTCCGAGACCGCCTGTCGTGATGACGACATCCAGGCCTGACAGGAAGTCCAGGGCCGCGCGCAGGTCGGCCGGACGGTCCCCCACGACGACCATGTCGGCCAGCTCCACGCCCAGCGAGCGCAGCCGCTCCGACAGCCACGGGCCGTTGTCGTCGCGGATGATCCCCGACAGCACCTCGGTGCCGGTCACGACGATGCCGGCGCGGACGGTCACGACGAGCAGTCGGGCCGGCGATCGTCCGACAGCCGCCGCGGGCGGCGCCCGGGCAGCAGCTCGTAGCCGACCGGGTCGGCGCTCGGCGCCACGCTGTATGTCCTGCCGTTGACCCGCATGCGGATGTTGTTGTTGCCGAAGTTCGTCAGGAACCTGCGGCTCGTGAGCGTCCGCGTCGTGGTGTCCGGCGCCAGCGTCTCCTCGTCGATCACCTGGCGGCCACGCGCGTCGACGACACACACGTAGACCGGCGCGGTCGCGACGAGCTGGAGCCGCACCCGCTGCGGCCGGCGCTCCCGCTCCCGCTCCCGCTCCCGCTCGCGCGGGCGTTCCGATGAGCCGTCCGACCCGCCGCCGCCACCGCCGCCGCCGCTCGATGGCGTCGGCTCCTCGCCGCGCACCTGGGTCGGCGGGGTCTCCTCCTCGTCGCCCCACGGCAGCGAACCCAGCAGGTACAGGAACGCGAGCAGCAGGACCACCAGCCCGCCGAAGGTCAGCAGCGGCGCCAGGGCGGCGAGCCGGCGCCGCCGCCGACCGACCCGGCCGCGCGCGCGGGAAGCCGAGAACGGCGTCAGGTCCTGCGTCGACGGGCGCTCGTAGCGCTGGCGGTACTCCTCGACCAGCAGCCGCGGGTCGAGGTCGAGGTACTCGGCGTACGTGCGCAGGAAGGTCTTGACGAACGTGGGCCCCGGCAACAGGTCCCACTCCTCGTTCTCAAGCGCCCGGAGGTACTTGCCGCGGATCTTGGTCGCGGTCTCGACCTCGGTCATGTCGATCCGCTGGCGCATCCGCGCCTCGCGCAGCGTCTCGCCGATCTCTGGCATGAGCAGAGGAGAGGCTACTCAGGCATTTCCTCGTCCAGCACGCGGACCGGCTGCTCCCCGAGCGCCGCCAGCACGCGCGGGACGTCGCCCTCGCTGATCAGGACCTGGCGGGGCTTGGAGCCCTCGTAGCCGGAGATAACGCCGCGCCGCTCGAGCATGTCGATCAGCCGCCCCGCGCGCGTGTACCCGAGCCGCAGGCGCCGCTGGAGCATCGACGTCGACGCGGTCTGCATCTCGGCCACGAGCCGGATCGCGTCCGCGAGCAGCGGGTCCTCGTCGGGATCGAAGCCGTCCTCGCCCCCGCCCTCGCCGGCGGGCTCCTCGACCTCCTCGAGCAGCTCCTCGTGGAACTCCGGCTCGCCCTGGCGCCGCCAGGCGTCCGTCAGGACGGCGATCTCGGACTCGTCGATGAACGCGCCCTGGATCCGCTGCAGCCGCGACGAGCCAACCGGCGAGAACAGCATGTCCCCCGCCCCCAGCAGCGTCTCGGCGCCGTTCTGGTCGAGGATCACGCGCGAGTCGGTCTGCGACGACACAGCGAACGCGATCCGCGACGGGACGTTGGCCTTGATCATGCCCGTGATCACGTCCACGCGCGGAGACTGGGTGGCGAGCACCATGTGGATCCCCACGGCCCGCGCCTTCTGGGCGATCCGGATGATCGAGTCCTCGACGTCGGCGGGCGCGACCATCATCAGGTCCGCCAGCTCGTCGATCACGCACATCACGTACGGGAGCGGGGCCTCGCCGCGACGAACCCGGACCGCGTTCAGGTCCGTCAGCGTCCGCGTCCGCGCCAACGACATGTAGGAGTACCGCTGCTCCATCTCGCGCACGAGATTCTGCAGCGCGGTCGCCGCCTTACGTGGCGAGGTGATGACCGGCGTCAGCAGGTGCGGGATCGAGTCGTAATGTGTGAGCTCGACCTGCTTGGGATCGACCAGCACCATCCGCACGTCGTGCGGCGTGGCGCGCAGCAAGATCGAGGAAAGCATCGCGTTCACGCAGCCGGACTTGCCAGCGCCGGTCGTGCCGGCCACCAGCAGGTGCGGCATCTTCGCGAGGTCGGCGCCGATCGCCCGGCCCGCCACGTCCTTGCCGAGCCACACGGTGAGCGGCGACCAGTCGGACGGCGGCGCCTGGTAGACGTCGCCGAGGTGCACGATCCGGCGGCGCGCGTTCGGGACCTCGACGCCAACGGCCTGCTTGCCCGGGATCGGGGCCAGGATGCGGATGTCGGACGCCGCGAGCGCGTAGGCGAGGTCGTCCTTGAGCTGGGCGACCTTGCCGACCTTGATGCCCGGCGCCAGCCGCAGCTCGTAGCGGGTGATGTGGGGTCCGGCGACCTTGCCGATCACGCGCGCCTCGACGCCGAAGTGCCCGAGCGCCTCGATCAGCTGGGCGGCGGTCTTCTCCTGCCCGGCGGTGTCCGGCCGCGCGGCCTCCTCGGACGACCTCTTCAGGGACGCCGGGTCCGGCGCGATCCACTCGAAGTCGGGCGACTCGGTGACCGACGGCCGGTAGCGGCCCTGGGGGGTCAAGTCCTCGGGATCGGCCGACGCGCGCGTCACCCCGGGCTCGTCGGTCTCGGGGTCCTCGGCCAGCCGCGGCTCCTCGGGGACCTCCTCCGAAGCCTCCGGCTCGACCACCGCGGTCTCGTCCTCGGAGTACAGCTCGGGATAGCGATCCTCGCCGGACCAGAACGGCTCCGGCTCCGCCCCCTCCCACTCGACCTCCTCGGCCGGCGGCGTCCCGCGCGAGACCCGCGGCTCGGTCTGCTCCAGCGCGGCCAGCTCGTCGGTCGCGCGCCGCCGCTGGACCGCGGCGCGCATGTCGCGCGTGGTGCTGGAGACCGAGTCGGTGGTCGCCTTCACCACGCCGGCGATCGACGCGCCGGTGAGCAGCAGCACGGCGGCCAGGAACAGAAACAGCGCGATGATGTGCGCCCCGACGACGCCCAGGGCGGTCGAGATGCCCCAGTACAGCCCCTCCCCCACCGCGCCGCCGCGCGGGCGCACCCACTCGGGGTCCCAGCGCACGGCGTCGCCGCCCGGGCCGAGCCCCAGCGTGCCTGCGGCCAGCCCGAGCGCGAGCGCGCCGAACAGGCACAGCCCGCCGGAGCGGAACGGCCGCACCGCGGGCAGCATGGGCCGCAGGACGAGGATCGCGCCGGACGCCAGGAGCGCCACGGGGACGCCGTAGTAGACGGCGCCGACCAGCCGGCGCAGGCCGTCGACGGCCCAGCTGCCGGCCTCCCCGCCGTCCCAGCGGAGGTAGATCAGGAACGCGAAGAACACCGCGGCGGCCACCAGCCCCAGGCCGATCAGGTCGAGCTGGTGCTGCTCGAGTCGCGGCAGGCCGGGCCAGGCCAGGGGCGATGAACGGCGGGCTCGCGGCTTGCGCTTCTTCGAGGCGGGCATGTGGCCGCCACCCCTTCGACGCCCGCCCCGCGCCTCCTGCCCGGCCACGAACCTGGACCGTGCGGCCCGCCATGGAGCGCGACGCGAGATAAACCGGCGCTGAACAGATCCCGCAAACGACCTGCATCGCCGTACCATCAGCGGCGATGGAAGCGTCCGACCGTCCAGTCCGAGTGCTCGTCGTCGAGGACGACGCCGAGATCGCCCACGTCCTCCAGCGCTCGCTGCGCCTCGACGGCTACGACGTCAAGCTCGCCTCCGACGGCGTCCAGGCGCTCGACGAGGCGCATGCGTTCCTGCCCGACCTGATCGTGCTCGACCTCGGGCTGCCGCGGCTGGACGGGATCGACGTCGCCCGCCGCCTGCGCGAGGACGGCGACGACGTCCCGATCCTCATCCTCACCGCCCGCGATGCGCTGGAGTCGCGCGTCGAGGGCCTCGACGTCGGCGCCGACGACTACCTGGTCAAGCCGTTCGAGCGCCAGGAGCTGCTCGCCCGCCTGAGGGCCCTCCTCCGCCGCCGCCCGCCACGCGGGATGGCGCCCCTGCGCGTCGGCGACCTCATGCTCAACCCCGACACGCACGAGGTCACGCGAGCGGACCGCCAGATCGACCTCACGCAGCGCGAGTTCGAGCTGCTCGAGTACCTGATGCGCAACGAGCGGCTTGTGATCTCGCGCCAGAAGCTGCTCGACGAGGTGTGGGGCTACGACCCGTTCTCGATCACGAACACGATCGAGGTCTTCGTGTCAAACCTGCGAAGGAAACTGGAAGCCGGTGGGGAGCCTCGACTCCTCCATACGGTCCGCGGCGCGGGCTACGTCCTCCGCGTATAAGGGCCTGCCGATCCGCTGGCGCCTGGCCGGCGGGTCCGCGGCCCTCACGCTGGTGATCCTGTGCGGCTTCGCCGTGATCGTCGGCATCCTGACCACGCGCCAGATCCACGACGACTTCCGGCGCGAGGTCGCCAACAGCGCAGACCGGCTCGAGCGCCAGGTCCGGCTGCGGCTCGAGTACGACAACGCCGGCAACCCGCTCGTGCGGCCGGTTCCGGGCACGATCGACCTCGACGACTTCGCCTCCTCCTCGAACGCCGCCATCCGCGTCATCACGGCCGACGACCTCGTCGGCTTCAGGACGTCCAACGCGCCCGACTTCGGCCCCCCGCTGGTCCGGACCGACGAGATCGACGGCTGGCGCGTCGAGACCCGCCAGGTGGAGGTCCAGGGCTCCCAGCCGTGGGCGATCCAGTACGCACGACGCATCTCCGACATCCAGGACACCGCCAACCGCGTCAAGGTCTTCCTCGCCTTCGGCGTGCTCGGCGGCGCCCTGCTCGCGCTGCTGGCCGGCCTGGCGACCGCGCGGCGCGCGATGGAGCCGATCGCCGAGCTGACCGCGGCCGCGCGCCGGATCGAGCACTCGCGCGACCCGTCCGAGCGGATCCCGCACCCCGAGGCCGAGGACGAGGTCTCCGAACTGGCGCGCACCCTGGAGGCGATGCTCGCCGCGCTCGACGCAGCCCGCGGCGAGACCGAGGCCTCGCTCGCGCGCCAGCGCGAGTTCGTCGCCGACGCCTCGCACGAGCTCCGCACCCCGCTGACCTCCGTGCTGGCCAACCTCGAGTTGCTCGAGGAGGAGCTCAGCGGCGAGCAGCGCGAGGCGGCGGCCTCCGCGCTGCGCTCCTCGCGCCGCATGCGCCGGCTGGTGGCCGACCTGCTGCTACTCGCCCGCGCCGACGCCGGCCGCCAGGCACCGCACATGCCGGTCGACCTGTCGAAGATCGTCACCGACGCGGCCGCCGAGCTCGAGCCCGTGGCCGGTCGCCACAAGATCTCGATCTCCGCCCCCGCCGGCGCACGCGTCGACGGCGCCGCCGACGAGCTGCACCGGCTCGTGCTGAACCTGATGGAGAACGCGCTCCGCCACACCGATCCCGGCACGGCGGTCGAGGCCACGGTGGAGCGCCGCAACGGCCTGGTAGTGCTCGCCGTCGAGGACGACGGGCCCGGGATCCCGATCGATCTGCGCGAGAAGGTGTTCGAGCGCTTCTACCGCGGTTCGGGCGAGCACAGCGGCTCTTCCGGCCTCGGCCTGTCGATCGTCCGAGCGGTCGCCGAGTCGCACCAGGGCAGCGTCCGGCTCGAGGAGCCGCTGGACGGCCGCGGCGCCCGCTTCGTGGTCAGGATTCCTGCCGCGTAGCGCCTCAAGTCGCGACCGGGAAGGCCGATTTCCCGGAGCGACATGTCTGAACTCACTTCACAGCAGCTCGTCGTGTTCTCGCTCGGGAGCGAGGAGTACGCCCTCCCGATCGGGTCCGTCCACGAGATCATCCGCTACACCGAGCCCCGTACCGTCGCCTCCGAGGCCGCTTGGATCCGCGGCGTCATCGGCCTGCGCGGCAAGATCATCCCGATCTTCGACCTCGCCTCGCGCATGGAGCTCGACACCGTCGGCTCCGAGCCCGGCAAGATCGTCATCGTCGAGAGCGGCACCGGCCAGGTCGGCGTCATGGTCGACGAGGTCGAGGAGGTCCTGACCGTCTCGAGTGACCGGCTCGAGGACGTCCCCTCCGCCAACAGCGACTCGATCGAGGCGATCGCGAAGATCGAGGACCGGCTCGTGATCCTGCTCAACCCCGAGGGTCTGTTCGCCCGCTCCGGCGCCGACGAGATCGCCGCCGCGGCCTAGCTCGGAACGGGAGGGGAACGAGGTGCTCGAGACCACTGACAAGCGGCGGGTCGTCGTCGCCGACGACTCGCGGCTGATGCGCCGCATGCTGTCGGACGCGCTGGACCGGCAGGGCTTCGACGTCGTCGCCACCGCGGCGGACGGCGACGAGGC
>JBKOYW010000098.1:0-3805 GCA_046744275.1 Actinomycetota bacterium | reverse complement strand
GCCCTGCGCCAGGCCGGCACCTCGCTCGCCGACGCGGTCGGCCGCGAGCTGGAGCCGGTGACGTTCGTCGTCTCCTCGCGGATGGGAGACCCTCCGACGATCCAGCCGGTGAGCGGCCGCCTCGCCCGGTACCCGAGCCTGCGCTTCAAGCTCGACGCCACGCCGGACTGGGACGACGAGCTGATCGAAGGCCTGATCGCGACCAGGGCCGTCGACTCGATCGACTTCAAGGGCACCTACAAGGGCACGCCGGTCGACACCGAGACCGACGCGGACTTTTACCGCCGGATCGCCGAGGCGTTCCCGGACGCCTGGCTCGAGGACCCCGACCTCGAGCCCGAGGACGCGCGCGAGGCCCTCAAGCCGTTCGAGGACCGCATCACCTGGGACGCCCCGATCCACTCGGTCGACGACATCCTGGCGGCGCCCGTGCTCCCGCGCACGGTCAACCTCAAGCCGTCGCGCTTCGGCAGCCTGCAGGCGCTGTTCGAGGGCTACGACTTCTGCGAGCAGCGCGGGATGGGCGCGTACGGCGGCGGCCAGTACGAGCTCGGACCGGGCCGCGGACAGATCCAGTACCTCGCCGCGCTGTTCCACGCCGACGCGCCGAACGACATCGCTCCGGCCGGGTATGACGCGATCGACCCCGAGCCCGGGCTGCCCGAGAGCCCGCTCACCCCCGACCCCGAGCCCACCGGCTTTCGCCGACGGTCGTAGACTCCGAGGACCACCATGCCCCCGAAGCAGCGTCAGATCAAGATCGAGCAGAAAGGCGCGCTGGCCGCCATGCAGCGGCTCGAGGGCCGCAGCGACGAGGAGCTCGAGGCCGAGACCCGCTTCCGCGCCGCCGCGCAGGCGATCCTCGGCGCCCGCGCCGCCGAGCGGATGGACGCCAAGCGCTCGCGTGAGCACTTCCGCGCCGCGATCGCTGCCGCACGCCCGCAGGAGCGCCTCCAGCTCCGCCGGATGGCCGAGGCGTCGCTCGCGCTCGCCGAGCGCCGCGCGGGCGACCTCAAGGTCGCCGCCGAGAAGCTCGGCCAGGCGCCGCCGTCGAACCGCCAGCTGCTGATGCTGCAGCTCATGGGCTACATCGCCCCGCCGCCGGGCTCGGGCATCGTGCGCCGCGCCGGCGGCATCCTCCTGCTCATCGCGATCATCGTCGTCCTGCTCGCGCTCGGCTGGGGCATCGTCCAGCTCGTCGCGCTGCCGTTCGGCGGCATCGGCGCCGGCGTCTCGATCTTCTGGGGCTTCCTGCTCGTGGCCGTCGTCCTCGGCGTGCTCGCGATCTTTGGACGGCGCCGCCAGTCCCGTGCCCGCGCACGCGCCGCCGAGCAGCGCGCCGACATGCTCAGCGGGCGCCGCCCCGGCTGATCACGTTCCGGCGCCGTGTCGCGTTCTAAGGACGTGACGACCGTCGCGCTGCCGCCGTTCTGGAGCCTCGTCGAGCGCCATGGCGACGAGCTGCTCGCCCATGCCCGCCGGCTCGCCGGCGACCAGCACGCCGAGGACGTGGTGCAGGACGCGCTGCTGCGCGCGCTGCGCGCCTATCCGCGGCTGCGCCACGCCGACCACCTACGCGCCTGGCTGTACCGGGTGACCACGACGGCCGCCATCGACCTGCACCGCTCGCGCCGGCGGGAGATCCCGACCGACGACGTGCCGGCCGCCTCCACCCACGACACGTACGACGAGGGCGCGTTCGAGGCGCTGATCGCGCCGCTGCCGGACGGGGCGCAGGCCGCGCTGCGGCTGCGCTTCGTCGACGACCTCGACTACGAGGGCATCGCCGACCGGCTCGGCATCTCCGCCGTCGCCGCCCGCCAGCGCGTGTCCACCGCCGTCCGCACCCTGCGAGAGAGAGCCGCCGCATGACCCCGCTCCCCGACCACCTGCTCGAGTCCGTCGCCGCCGCCGCGGTGCGTGAGGGGCTCGCCGATGCCGTCTTCACCCGCCTGCGCACCCCGATCGGCCGCCTGCTCGTCGTCCAGGGCGAGCGAGGCGTCGTCCGCGTCGGCTTCGAGGAGGAAGCCGAGGACCGCGTGCTGGCCGAGGTCGCCTCGTATCTCGGCCCGCGGATCGTGGGCTCCGACCGCGAGCTCGCCGACACGCGCGACGAGCTGGAGGCGTACTTCGCCGGCGAGGGCGACCCGCAGCGGCTGCCCGTCGACCTGTCGCTCGTCGCCGCCCCGTTCCGGCACATGGTCCTGGAGACGCTGCACGACGAGATCCCGCGCGGCGAGGTCGTGACCTACGGGGCGCTCGCGGGCCGCGCGGGCAACCCGCGCGCCTACCGCGCCGCCGCGACCGCGTGCGCGCGCAACCCGGTCCCGATCCTCGTCCCCTGCCACCGGGTGCTCCCGGCGAGCGGCGGGATCGGCGACTACGGCGGCGGGCCCGAGCGCAAGCGGGCGCTGCTCGAGCTCGAGGGCTCGCTCGGCTAGGGCAATCCCTGATGCGGGCATCCCCGGCCGCCGCCGAGGATGCCCGCCATGCTCCTCAGAATCCTCCTCGCTGCCGCTGCGCTGGCGCTCTTCCCCGCCGCGGCCCACGCCGACTCGATCGTGTTCGTCAAGGACGGCAACGTCTGGGTCGCGGCGCCCGACGGCTCCAACCAGCGCGCGCTGACCCGCGACGGCACGGCCGATTCCCCGTACCGGTCGCCGTCGCAGGCCGATGACGGCACCGTCGCCGTCTCGTTCGGGGAGAGCATCCGGCTGATCGGCCGCGGCGGCGCCGTGCTACGCGAGCTCGACCCGCCGCCGCTCACCAACTCCGTCAGTCACGCGATGGACGGCACGCCGGTCGACGTCGCGATCTCGCCGGACGGCTCGAAGATCGCGTACACGTTCGTGAACGCCTCCTGCCCGCCGGGCGCCTCGTGCGGCGCCCGCGCCGCGACCGGCTACATCACCGCGACCGGCGACGCGCTGCCCGGCAACCTCTACCTCAACAACCCGAGCTGGGTCACGAACGACCGCACGCTCGTCTTCGGCGGCTACCTGCACCAGGTCAACGTGCACGACCTCGGGACGCCCGGGGACGTCCACTGGTTCGACGACCAGGACGTCGTCGGCCAGGAGAACGCGACCGACCTCGGCGACGGCGAGCTCAGCCGCGCCGGCGACAGGCTGGCGCTCGTCCGCGGCTACGGCAGCGACACGCACATCATGTGGTACACGACCAACGGCGCCCCGCCGGCGACGCCGACGATGCAGTGCGCGACCGGCAAGCTCGAGGGGCTGCACGGGCCCACGTGGGCGCCCGACGGCGGGTCGCTGGCCTGGGGCGAGCCCGACGGCGTGTGGATCAAGCCGAGCGCGCTCGACTGCGCGGTCCAGCCCGCGCTGGCCATCCCGGGCGCGAGCGAGCCCGACTGGGGCCCGGCGGCCGTCGGCGCCGCCACGCGCCCCGCGCTGAAGGTCGCGAGCGCCGCCCGCAGGAAGGTCAAGCTGTCGGTCCCGTGCGCCACCGCGTGCATCGTCGAGGCGCGGCTGATCCACAAGGGCCGCCGGATCGCGGCGCGGCGCGCCACGCTCGCCGGTCCCGGCACCGCGAAGCTCGCGCTGAAGCCCCGCAAGCGGCTCGCGCGCCGCGCGAAGGTCACGGTGCAGGCCACGATCACGCTCTCCGACGGCGCCGCGACGACGCTGAAGAAGGCGGTGCGCGTCCGCTAGCTATTTGCCCCGGAAATACGCGTTGTGAAGAGCGCGGGGGTGGGCTGGGTTCTGTCCGGCCTGTGCGTCACGATTTGCCTGCGTGTTGGCCACTTTCGGGGGGTGCCGGGTGCTTCGTTTGGTCGGTGTGC
>JBKOYW010000220.1:0-8348 GCA_046744275.1 Actinomycetota bacterium | reverse complement strand
GCGCTGAAGTCCGCGAAGCCGCGCGCGGCGCGCAGCCCCAGCTCGACGGCGGCGGCGTCGCCGACCTGCGCCTCGGCGACCGGCGCGAGCATGCCGGCGGCGACCTCCCACGCGCCGGGATCGCCCGCGTCGAGTACCACGGTGCGCAGGCCGCGGCCGGCCGCGCGCCAGGCGCAGGCCATGCCGATCGCCCCGCCTCCTGCTACGGCGAGGTCAAACGCGCTCGAGGTCACTGCTGGACATTGCCTCCCTACGCCGGTACTACCCGGATCAGGTTCGACGGTCGGCGGCCGAGTGCCGCCCTCTCAGCCCGTGTCGCGGGCTCCCGTAAGTGGTCATATCGTAGCTGCCACACTCAGTTGGGATGAGCCCCCGCGAGCGCCTCGCCACCGCCCGCCTGTATCTCGTCTGCGACGCCCGGCCGCGCGATTGGCTGCGCGCCGCGGTGCGCGGCGGGGTCGACCTGTTGCAGCTGCGCGACAAGTCGCTCGACGACGCGGGGCTGGTGGAGGCCGCGCGTGAGTTCCGCGAGGCCGGCGCTCTCTTCGTCCTCAACGACCGGCCCGACCTCGTGGAGGCGTGCGGCGCGGACGGGGTGCACGTGGGGCAGGAGGACGCGACGCCGGCCTCGGCGCGCGCGGCCGTCGGGCCCGAGCGGATCGTCGGCCGCTCGACGCACGAGCCTTCTCAGGCCGATGCGGCGGATGCCGATCCGGACGTCGACTACCTGGCGGTCGGCCCGGTTCACGAGACGCCGACGAAGCCGGGGCGCCCGGCCGCGGGCTTCGAGTACGTGGACTACGCGGCTCGCACGGTCGGCAAGCCGTGGTTCGCGATCGGCGGGCTCGATCGCACGAACGTGGGCGCGGTGGTGGAGCGCGGGGCGACCAGGATCGTCGTTGTCCGGGCCATCACCGAGGCGCCCGACCCCGAGGCCGCCGCGCGGGCGCTTCGGGACGCGCTGGAGGCACCGGTTGGCACGGCGCGCGCGTAAGCGGCGCGAAGGCGCGGTGCCCAGCCGGCCGCCGCGCCCCGGCGCGACGACGAGCAACGGGCGCGCAACCACGGGCCTACGGCCCGCCGGAGGCGAACGACCCGCAGGAGACGAACGATCCGGCGGCGGCGCACGACCCGCCGGAGACGAACGACCCAGCGGCGGCGCACGACCCGCCGGAGGCGAACGACCCAGCGGCGGCGCACGACCCACCGCCAACGAACGGCCCGTCGGCGCCGAGCCGTCGACCATGACGCGCGGCTACGCGCGGTCCCGCGAGCGCGACGAGGCGGCTCGCGCGGCGCTCGTACCGCTGGCGCCCGGCGAGCGGCCGTGGCCGATCGCGGTCTCGGCGGTGCTGGCCGCGCTGTTCGCGGTCGCGAACCTCGTGCTCATCCTCGCCGGCTGGGAGGTCGACGGCAAGCGGCCGATCGCGGGCGGGCTCGTGTTCGTCGCGGTCATGTTCGCCGCCGCGGTCGGCATGTGGCAGCTGCGCTACTGGGCCGTGCTCGGCTTCGAGGTCCTGCTCGGGGTGACGTTCATCGGCGCGCTCCTGTCGCTGCTGCGCGCAAGCGATGCGTGGGCGGCGCTGCTCGCCGTCGTCGTCATGGCCCTCAGCGGCCCGCTGTTCTACTTGCTGATCCGCCAGATGGCGCGCATCCAGATGCCGAAGCGCAAGCGGCCGGAATGACCTCGAATCGCTCAATGTGCAACTCTGCGCAGATATGCGCAGAAACGAAGCGCTGCCGCTGATCGAGCTGGCGGGCAGCCGGCGCGTCGGCGACGCCGCCTTCAACGAGATCTTCCACCCGATCGCGCGGCGCCTGCTCGCCCGCTGCGACGCCGTGCTGCGCGTCGGCGGCCCCTCGGCGGGCGCCGACGACATGGTCGCCATCGCCCGCGAGCACGGCAAGCTCGTCTGCACGTCGGTCGACGAGCTGCCCGCGTGCTGAAGGAGGAGCGCCAGCGGCGGATCCTCGAGATCCTCGGGCGCGAGGGCCGCGTCGTCGCGACCGATCTCCAGCAGGCGCTCGGCGTCTCCGGCTACACCGTCCGCCGCGACCTCGACGAGCTGTCCGAGAGCCGCCGGCTCCAGCGCGTGCATGGCGGCGCGCTCGCCCGGTCCTCCGTGGCGCCCACCTACGAGGGGCGCAGGACCCAGAGCGTCGAGGGCAAGGCGGCGACCGCGCGCGCGGCGGCCACGCTGCTCGAGCCGGGCCAGACCGTGATCCTCGACGGCGGCAGCACGGCGCTCGCGCTCGTCGATGCCATCCCGCCGGACCACACCGGGACCTTCGTCACGCACAGCCCGCCGGTGGCCGCCGCGCTCGGCGAGCGCCCGGGGCTCGAGGTGGTGATCGTCGGCGGCACGCTCGACCCGCGCGCGATGGTCGCCGTCGGCGCGCAGGCGATCGCGGCCTACCGCCGCGTCACGGCCGACGTCTGCTTCCTCGGCGTCTGGAGCGTGCACCCGACCGCGGGCCTGAGCAGCGGCTACTTCGAGGAGGCCGAGCTCCGGCGCGTCCTGCTCGGGCGCGCGGACCGCGTCGTCGGGCTCGCGTCGCGCGACAAGCTCGGCACCACGGCGCAGTTCGGCATCGGCCCGGCGACGGCGCTCACGCATCTCGCCACGGAGCCCGACGTGCCGAGCGAGCTGCTCGACCCCTATCTGGAGCTCGGCATCCGCGTCGTGCCCGCGCCGAAACGGGCTCCCCGCTAGCCTCCAGCGCCCATGCCCGAATCCTCCTACGACTGCATCGTCATCGGCTCGGGGCCCGGCGGCTACGTCGCCGCCATCCGCGCCGCCCAGCTCGGGATGAAGACCGCCGTGATCGAGAAGGACACGGTCGGAGGCCGCTGCCTCAACTACGCCTGCATCCCTGCGAAGGCGGTGCTGCGCACGGCGGACATCCTGACCGAGATCGAGGAGGCCGGCGACTTCGGCATCAGCGTCGACAACCGGAGCGTGGATTTCAGCGCGGTCATGGAGCGCCGGGGGAAGGTCATCAAGACGCTGACGGGCGGCGTGAGCGGGCTGTTCAAGAAGAACAAGATCGACTACATCGAGGGCTTCGGCTCGGTGACCAGCGACGGCAACGTCAAGGTCGGCGGCAACTTCGACGGGACCGAGATCGAGGCCACCAAGTGCGTGGTGCTCGCGACCGGCTCGGTGCCCAAGCCGATCCCGGGCACGGAGTTCGGCGGCCGCGTGATCGGCACCGAGGAGGCGTGGGCGCTCGAGGAGCTGCCCGCGAAGATCGCGGTCGTGGGCGCGGGCGCGTCGGGCGCCGAGATCGCCTCCGCTTACGGGCGGCTGGGCACCGAGGTGCTGCTGTTCGAGATGCTCGACCGCGTGCTGCCGACCGAGGACGCCGACATCTCCAAGGTCGCCGGCCGCGCGCTCGCCAAGCAGAACATGACCATCCACACCGGCACGAAGGTGGAGAACGTCCAGGCCTCCGACGACAAGGTCAGTTGCTCGTTCGGCGACCAGACCGCCGAGGTCGACTGGTTCATCATCGCCGCCGGCCGCGGGCCGGACGTCGAGGGCCTCGGGCTCGACGAGGCGGGCGTCAAGCTCGACGACAACGGGCTCATCGCGGTCGACGGCGCGCTGCGAACCTCCGTCAAGGGCGTCTACGCCATCGGCGACCTCGTGCTCGGCCCCGCGCTCGCGCACAAGGCGTCCGACGAGGGCGTGATCGCGGTCGAGGACGCGGCCGGGCTCGAGACCCATCCGATCGAGTACATCGACATCCCGCGGGCGACGTTCTGCACCCCGAACGTCGGCTCGTTCGGCCTCACCGAGGAGCAGGCGCGCGAGCAGGGCCTCGACGTCGTCGTCGGCAAGGTCCAGTACGGCGCCGTCGGCGGCGGAACGGTCTACGGCGATCGCAGCGGCGTGGTCAAGATCGTCGGCGACAAGAAGTACGGCGAGATGGTCGGCGGGCACATCGTCGGCTCGCGCGCGACCGAGCTGATCCAGGAGCTCGTGAACGCGAAGCTGCTCGAGGGCGGCTTCCCCGAGGTCGCGCGCATCATCCACGGGCACCCGACGCTGTCCGAGGCAGTGATGGAGGCCGCACGGGCCGCCGACGGCTGGCTGATCCACGGTTAGCGCGCCGCGCTTCTATTTCGATCTCGCGTCGCCGGTGGCGTACCTCGCGGCCGAGCGTGTCAACCACGTGCTCGGGGAGGTGCCGGAGTGGGTGCCGGTGCGGCTCGGCGAGGTCGGGCCGTTCCGCTGCGCCGAGGAGGTCGCCGCCTACCAGGAGGACGTCGAGCGCGCCGCGCGCCGGCAGGAGCTGCAGCCGCTGCGCTGGCCCGAGCCGTTTCCGGCCGACAGCGAGTGGGCGATGCTGGCCGCCACCTACGCGAAGCAGATCGGCCGCGCCGTCGCCTTCAGCCTCGCCGCGTTCCGCCAGGCGTTCGCCGGCGGGCGCGACCTCTCGCAGCGCGACAACGTGCTGCTCGCGGCGGCCGCATGCGAGATGCACCCGGCGGCGGTGATCAAGGGCGCCGATCTGCGCGGCACGCGCGCGCGGCTCGAGGCGGCCACCGAGGAGGCGCGCGCCGCCGGCGTGCGCGACGTCCCCGCCGTGCTGACCGCTGACGGCGAGGTGATCGAGGTGCCGCAGTGAAGGCCAACCGCGCGTACGAACTCATCGTGCGCCGCGGCGGCCGCGGCCCGGCGCTGCTGCGCTCCGCCGACGAGCTCGACCATGTCGAGGTCGTCGAGATCGACTCCGGCGAGGTCGTCCTGTTCTGGGACACCACGCCGGCGCAGACCGGCCGCCTGTCGCGCGCGCTGAAGGCCGACCTCGCCGGCCTGGACGCCGAGGAGTTCTTCACCCGTTGGCGACGCTACGAATCGACGGAATAGGACCAGCGCTCAAGACGTCTTGAGCGCTTACCGGCTTCAACGGATGGAGCCGCGAACCACACCAAGGAGGTACTCCCATGAGGGGAGTCATCCGCAAGGGCCTCGGCGTCGCCGCCGGGCTGCTGCTACTCGTCCCGGCGTCGGCGCTCGCCGGCGAGGCGTCCGTCGTGAACGGGATCCCGCGCTACGACGCGTACTTCGGCGAGACGAACAACGTCACCGTCGGCGAGCTGCCCGGGCCGACCTCGGCGACCAAGATGATCGTCTACCGCGACGTCGTGCCCGTCGACGTGGGAGCGAACTGCTTCAACAATGGGTCGTTCGAGGCCCGTTGCATCGTCCCGTTCGGCACCACGCTGGCCCGCGCCGGCCTCGGCAACCGCAACGATCGGATCGAGCCGAACGCCATCATCCCGGCGGCCACGTTCGGGGTCTCGTCCGAGGGCGACGCCGGCGACGACACGCTGCTCGGGACGCCCCAGCGCGATGTGCTCGACGGTAACGGCGGCAACGACGTCATCCGCGGTCGCGGCGGCAACGACGGCCTCGAGGGCGGAGCCGGCGCCGACGACCTCAAGGGCGAGGGCGGCAGCGATGTCCTGAACGGAGCCGACGGCACCGGCGGCGACTTGCTCGATTGCGGCGAGACCACCGGCGACGATGACCTGGCGCTCTTCAACCAGGGCGACACGGTCTTCGCCAACTGCGAGCGCACGCAGCTCCTGCCGTAGCGACGCGCGCGCGGGGGGCGACACCCGCCCCCGGCGCGCTACTGTCCCGCCCGTGGCCGACGTCACCCAGGAGGAGGGCGTAACCCGCGAGCTGCCGGAGCGCGACGCGGCGCGCGAGTGGCTCGAGACGATGATGCTCATCCGGCGCTTCGAGGAGCGCGCGGGCGAGATGTACGCGAAGGCGAAGGTGGGCGACTTCCTGCACCTCGCGATCGGCGAGGAGGCCACGATCGTCGGCGCCTGCCGCGCGATGCGCGACGAGGACTACCTGATCTCGACGTATCGCTCGCACGGCCACGCGCTCGCCCGCGGCGCCGACCCCGACCGCGTGATGGCGGAGCTGTTCGGCCGCGAGGACGGCGTCTCGCACGGCCGCGGCGGCTCGATGCACATGTTCGACCTCGAGAACCGCTTCATGGGCGGCTACGGGATCGTCGGCGGCAACCTTCCGCTCGCAGCCGGCATGGCGCTGGCGTCCGATTACCAGGGCCTCGACGAGGTGACGGTCTGCGTGTTCGGCGACGGCGCCGCCAACCAGGGCACGTTCGGCGAGACGCTCAACCTCGCCGCGCTCTGGAAGCTGCCGGTGGTCTTCATGGTCACCAACAACCAGTTCGGCATGGGCACCGCGCTCGAGCGGCACTCCGCCGTGACCGACCTGCACCGCCGCGGCGAGGGCTTCGGCGTGCCCGGTCTGCGCTGCGACGGCATGGACGTGGTCGAGACCTACGAGGTCATGCACGAGGCGATCCGGCGCACGCGCGAGGATCACCGGCCGCTCCTCGTCGAGGCGATCACATACCGCTTCCGCGGCCACTCGATGGCCGATCCCGAGGAGTACCGCACCAAGGAGCAGGTCGAGGAGTGGCGCAAGCGCGATCCGATCAACGCGTTCGCCGAGCGCCTCGAGCTCGGCGAGGAGGAGGTCAAGCGGCTCGACCAGACGGCCGTCGAGCGCGTCGACGAGGCGGTCACGTTCGCCGACAAGTCGCCGTTCCCGGCGCCGGAGTCGCTGTACGACCACATCTATGTCTTCGGCGACCAGGTGCAGGGCTGGTACTCGGTCGACGAGCGATCCGCCGGCGTGCACAAGGGCGAGGACGAGCGCTCGATCGCCGAGGCCGAGCGCGGGCCGGAGGACGCCTACCACGAGGCCGTCGAGGCGGCGGGCAGGGAGGACGTGAAGCCCGCGGACGAGGCGCAGGACGAGGAGGACGGCGAGTAGTGGCGGTCGTCCGCTACCGCGAGGCGCTCAACCAGGCGCTGCGGGAGGAGATGCAGCGCGACGAGCGCGTGTTCCTGATGGGCGAGGACATCGGCGTCTTCAACGGCGCGTTCAAGGTCACGGCCGGCCTGCTGGAGGAGTTCGGCGAGAAGCGCGTGCGCGACACGCCGATCTCGGAGAACACGATCGTCGGCATGGGCGTGGGCGCCGCGATGACTGGCCTGCGGCCGGTCGTGGAGCTGATGACGATCAACTTCTCGCTGCTGGCGATGGACCAGATCGTCAACCACATGGCGACGATCCACTACATGTTCGGCGGCCAGGCGAAGGTCCCGATGGTGGTGCGGATGCCGCAGGGCGCCGGCCACCAGCTCGGGCCGACGCACTCACACTGCCTGGAGGCGCTGTATCTGCACGTGCCGGGGATGCTGCTCGCCGTGCCGTCGACGGCGGCGGACGCGAAGGGCCTGCTCAAGGCCGCGATCCGCGACGACAACCCGGTCGTCTTCATCGAGCACGAGTACCTCTACGGCCAGCGCGGCGACGTGCCCGACGACGAGGACCACGTGACGCAGTTCGGCCAGGCCGCGATCCGCCGGGAGGGGGCGGACGTGACGATCGTCGGCATCTCCCGGATGGCGGTCACCGCCGACAAGGCGGCCGACATCCTCTCCAAGCAGCACGAGGTCGAGGCCGAGGTGATCGACCCGCGCACGCTGCGCCCGCTCGACCTCGACACGATCCTCGAGTCCGTCGCCAAGACCAACCGCGCGGTGATCGTCGAGGAAGGCTGGCCGCACGGCGGCGTCGGCGCCAACCTCGCGGCGCTGATCCAGGAGCAGGCCTTCGACGACCTCGACGCGCCGGTGGCGCGCGTCACCGGAGCCGACCTCCCGATGCCGTACTCGAAACCGCTCGAACAGATCGCCTACCCGCACGAGCCCCAGATCGTCGAGGCCGTGCTGGCGACGTTCCGGGATCTCTAGCCGGGCCGCAGCACGTCGTACCCGCCGTCCTCGCCCGGCACGAGCACGCCGGTGTGCGTCTCGGCGAGGCGGCCGAGCGCGTCCTGGCCCTCCACGTCGCCGACGAGGAAGGGGCAGATCGTGACCACTGGGCGCCCTCGCGACATGCGGTGCCACTCGCGCTCGATGGCGAGGATGTAGTCGAACGGGACGCCGGCCTCGCCGACAGGGAAGCGCGCGTACCAGAGGCCGGTGAGGCCACGGGCCAGCGCGTCGTCGAGCGCCTCCCGCCAGGGGTCGGCCGAGCCCTCGGCGGGCGCGTCCGGGTCGAGGTCGACGAACACCAGCCGGTCCTGCGCCTCGAGGCCGGCGACGTCGAGCCCCGCCTCGGAGAGCAGCGCGCGCTCGCGGTCGGCGTTGCCCGGCAGCGTGCGGTGCGCGAGCCAGCCGCCGCGGCGGGCGCCGAGCGCGTAGAAGTCGGCGACCACGCGCGGCACCTCGTCGCGGGTCCGCAGGAACACGGCCAGGTGGGGACAGGTCTCGCCCTCAA
>JBKOYW010000339.1:0-2964 GCA_046744275.1 Actinomycetota bacterium | reverse complement strand
GGCTGGGCGTCCGGCTGGAGTCGATCCCCGCCTCGATGCGCGGCGCGTACGGCAGCTGGGCGCAGCCGGTCGGCGTGAACGGCGCGGCCAGGCGCGACGCGGCCGTGCCGTTGGCCGACACCGCGGCGATCCGCGCCTGCGCCGGCGCGCAGGAGGTCGGAAGCGACGCGAACGGCGCGGCCAGCGTGAGCTCCATCGACTCGATCCACATCTCGACCGGGCCCAGCGGGGTGCCGATCGTCGACGGCATCCCCGTGATGACCGAGTCCAGGCCGCCGTCGGACGGGCGGATGCGGACCGGCGAGGCGATGAACACCTTCGAGGCGCCGAGCGGCGGCCGCACGACGACGCCGAGGCGCGCCGGCTCGTCGCCGGCGGGGTTGAGGTTGTAGACGTCACCGGTCGCCGTGATCGGGATGCCGAGCAGGAGCGGGATCACGGTGCGCACCGACGTGCTGCCGACGCGCGTGTTCGCGGCGCAGGTGTCGGCCTGGAAGGCGGCCTGGCTGCAGCGGCGCGTGGAGGTGGGGTCGCCGACGAGCCCGGGCGGAAGGCTGATCGTGAGGTCGCGGACGTGCTCGGGCGGGTTCGCCAGGTCGTACGGCGTGAACGCGGCGGCGATCGTCACGTCCGGGTGCGATCCCGCCTGCAGGCCGCTCGGCGTGACGCTGAACGAGCGCACGTCGAACTCCGCCGCCGCGACGGTGGGCGCGACCAGCAACGAGAGGACCGCCAGGAGAAGGGCACGCACCACTGCGGCGCGGCAGTCTACTGAACGGGCGCGTTTCGGCCTAGATGTCGGGCTGGTACTCGCCGAACACGTCGCGCATGGCGCCGCACACCTCGCCGACGGAGCAGCGGTCGGCGAGCGCCGCGCGGATCGGGTGCATCAGCGAGCCGGTGCCGCGGCACGCCTCGCGCAGCTCCTCCAGGCGGCGCTTCGCCAGCTCCTGGTCGCGCTCCTCCTTGAATGCCTTCAGGCGCTCGATCTGGCCGCGCTCGGTGGCGGGATCGACGGTCAGCGTGTCCTCGACCTCGATGTCCTCCTCCACGAAGCGGTTCACGCCGACCACGACGTCCTGCTCGGTGCGGTAGCGCTCGTGGTAGCCGAAGGCGGACTCCTCGATCTCGCCCTTGATGAACGCGATCGCGTTGACCGAGCCGCCGAGCTCGTCGACGCGCTCGATCAGCTTCCATGCGCGGCCCTCGATCTCGGTGGTCAGCGCCTCGACGAAGTAGGAGCCGGCGAACGGGTCGACGGTGTCGGTGGCGCCCGACTCGTGGGCCACGATCTGCTGCGTGCGCAGCGCGAGCTTGGCGGCGCGCTCGGTCGGCAGCGCCAGCGCCTCGTCGTAGCCGTTGGTGTGGAGCGACTGCGTGCCGCCGCAGACGGCGGCGAAGGCCTGCAGCGCGACGCGCACGATGTTGTTCTGCGGCTGCTGCGCGGTGAGCGTGACGCCGCCCGTCTGGGTGTGGAAGCGCAGCATCATCGAACGAGGGTCCTGCGCGCCGAAGCGCTCCTTCATCGCGTGCGCCCACATGTTGCGGGCGGCGCGGAACTTGGCCACCTCCTGGAAGACGTTGTTGTGGCCGTTGAAGAAGAACGCGAGGCGGGGGGCGAAGTCGTCGACCTTCAGGCCGGCGTCGATCGCCGCCTGCACATAGGCCATGCCGCTGGCCAGTGTGAAAGCGACTTCTTGCACCGCGCTGGCGCCTTTCTCGCGGAAGTGGTAGCCGGAGATCGAGACCGTGTTCCACTTGGGGATCCGCTCGTTGCAGTAGGCGAACAGGTCCGTCGTCAGCCGCATGCTCGGCTCGGGCGGGTAGATGAAGTTCCCCCGCGCGATGTACTCCTTGAGGATGTCGTTCTGGACGGTGCCCCGGAGCTGCTCGCTCTCGACGCCCTGCTCCTCGGCGACCAGCTCGTAGAGCAGTAGCAGCACGCTGGCGGGGGCGTTGATCGTCATCGACGTCGAGACCTCGTCGAGCGGGATGCCGTCGAAGGCGGTCCGCATGTCGTCGATCGTGTCGATGGCGACGCCGGTGCGGCCGACCTCGCCCAGGCAGCGCGGGTCGTCGGAGTCGAGGCCGAGCTGGGTCGGCAGGTCGAAGGCCATGCTCAGGCCGGTGGACCCGTGCTCGAGCAGGTACTTGTAGCGCTCGTTGGACTCCTTGGCGGTCGCGTAGCCGGCGTACTGGCGGATCGTCCACGGCCGCTTGCGGTACATCTCGGGGTGGATGCCGCGCGTGAACGGGAACTCGCCCGGCCGGCCGAGGTCGAGGTCCTCCGGCAGGTTGTCGGGGCCGTAGAGGGGCTTGACCTCGATCCCCGAGTCGGTGAACCGCCGCGGGTCGTCCGGGCCGACGACCGGCGCGACGGACTGGTCCGTGGTGTCCTTGGTCGCCATGGCCGTCAGGTTACGCGGAGGCCGTACCGTGCGCGTATGTCGATCCTGTCTTCGACCGAGGGCGAGCGCGTCGAGTTCGGCGGCCTCGGCGTCCGCTTCATGGCCACCGGCGAGGGGTTCTCGCTCGTCGAGCACCCGATCGCGCCGCGCACCCTCGCCGCTCCCATGCACGTCCACGAGCGCGAGGACGAGTACTCGTACGTCCTCGAGGGCGAGGTCGGGGTGCAGATCGGGGACGACGTGCGCTACGCCCGCCCCGGCGACCTCGTGTTCAAGCCGCGCGGTATCTGGCACGCGTTCTGGAACCGCACCGACGAGCCTGCCCGCCTGCTCGAGATCATCTCCCCGGCGGGGTTCGAGCGCTACTTCGCCGAGCTTGCGCCGCTGCTCCCGCCGATGCGGTCGGAGCCCGACTTCGACGGCCTCGCGGCGCTCCAGGCCCGCTACGGACTCCGGATGGACATGGACACTGTGGCGACGATCTCCGAGCGCGAGGGCCTGCCGCTGCCGCCCAGCCCGTAGGCTCGGCCGATGGTCACCAGCCTCTTCCCCATCC
>JBKOYW010000110.1:0-7083 GCA_046744275.1 Actinomycetota bacterium | reverse complement strand
GCCGTCGGCCGTGAACGCGATCCCGTCGAGCACCGTGCCGAGCAGGGTGCAGATCTCCTCGCGCTTCCCGGTCTCGAGATCGAAGCGCGACACGATCGGGACGAAGGACTCGACGACCCACAGCCAGCGCCCGTCCGGCGTCACCGCGCAGCCGTTGGTGAAGTGCGGCACCTCGCGCGAGAACGTCTCCACCGACCCGTCGGCGTCGATCCGCACGAGCCGCCCGTCGTCCGCCCCCCAGGCCCCCGAGTCGCTCACGTAGAGCGTGCCGTCAGGCCCGAACGCGGGCCAGTTCGGATAGCCAAGGCCCGGCACGAGCCGGTGGACGTCGTCGCCGTCGTACGCGCACAGCGACCCGTCGCGAGACGCGCAGACGGCCAGCCGGCCGCGCCCGTCGACCGCCAGGCCGAGCACGAAGCCCGGCGCCCGCGCAACTTCCTCGAACTGCTCCCCGCGGACCCGGTAGAGCTGGCCGTCCTCGCCGCCTGCCCAGACCAGATCGCCGACAGGGTCGTAGGCGACGCCCTCGGGATGATCGAGGCCGTCGACCAGCACGCGCGCGCGGCCGGGAGCTGGGAGGTGGGCGAGCGGGTCCATCTAGTCGCGCGCGTGCCCCACGCTGCCGTTGATGGTCAGGCCGCCGTCGACCACCAGCTCCTGACCCGTGACATAGCGCGAGGCGTCCGAGGCGAGGAACAGCGCGACGTCGGCGACCTCCTCGGGCGTCCCGATCCGGTGCAGGCCGATCCGCTGCTCGTACACACGGCGCACATCGGCCGACCAGGCGGTCCGGTTGAGCGGCGTGTCGATCGCACCCGGCGCGATCGCGTTGACGGTGATCCCGTATTCGGCCAGCTCGAGCGCCAGCACCCGCGTCATCGCCACGATCGCGCCCTTGGCCGCGATGTACGCGCCGAGGTCGGCGACGACGAGGACGTCGGCCGCGCTCGACACGTTGATGATCCGGCCGCCGGTGCCCTGCGCGACCATCGCGCGCCCGGCGGCGCGGCAGCCGTAGAAGTAGCCATGCAGGTTGGCGGCCAGCAGGCCGTGCCAGTCATCGTCGGTCGTCTCCAGCAGCGGCTTGACCATCAGCCGTGCGGCGTTGTTGACCCAGATGTCGATCCCGCCGAAGTGCTCGGTGGCCGCCGCCGCGAGCCGGTCGACGTCCGCGACCCGCCCGGTGTCGCCCTCGAGCATCACGCACTCGACCCCGTGCTCGCGCACGCCCGCGGCGGTCCGCTCGGGGTCGGCCTTGTCGATGCCCGCCACGTGCGCGCCGGCGGCGCCGAGCGCGAGTGCGATCGCGCTGCCGATCCCGGTCGAGGCGCCGGTGACGACCGCGCGCCGGCCCCGGAGGCTGAAGGCGGCCGGTACGGTGGCCGTCGCGACGTCGATGTGCGAGCTCATGTCCGGTTGTCTAGACGGGTGACCCTCGTCGCGACACTACCGGCCCGCGGCACCCTTCGTCAACGTGATCTGCCACGCCGGTCCGAGCCGCTCGCGCGCGAACGTGTGGCCCTCGTCGGCGGCCAGCGCCGCGAGGTCGATCGGGGCCTCGGGATCGGTGGCCAGGACCACGAGCGTCTCGCCCTCTGCCATCCCCGCGAGCTCGCGGCGCGCGCGGATCAGCGGCAGCGGGCAGTGCAGGCCGCGGGCGTCGAGGGTTCGTACGATCAGCACATGATCGCGGCCTTCCTCGAATCGGGCGAGCTCCAGCGCCTCTACACCGGCCTGTCGCTGCTGGTCTCGGCGGCCGCCGACGGCCGTCCCGCCCGCGCGCTCGTCGGCTTCGGCGCGCTCGCGCCGATGCTCGACGACCGCCTGATGGCCCGGGCGCTGCGTCCCGAGGCCGCGCCGGATGTGTCCGAGGCCGGACGTGAGGCGTTCGCGCGCACGCTCGCCGAGCTCCGCGACACGGCGATCGAGCTCGAGGACTGCCGGGTGTGGGCGTGCGCCGCGGCGGTCGAGGCGACGGGGACCGACCGGGGGCTGGTGGAGGCGCGGCTCGACGGCGTGCTGTCGACGCCGCGCTTCCTGCGCGAGGTGGGGGGCGCGGAGCTGGTGGTGGTGTGAGGCGCGCCGCGGCGGCGCTGCTGATCGTGTTGGTCTCCGGCTGCGGAACCGCCTCGCCGGACCTGTTCGAGGTCCGCCGCACCGGCGAGGACCGCGCTGCCAACGTCACGCTCGTCGTCAACGACGGCGGTCACGTCACGTGCAACGGCGAGGAGCACCCGCTCGACGCCGACCGCCTGCTGCAGGCCCGCGAGCTCACGCGCGACCTCGCCGAGCCGGCCGAGCTGGGGATCGAGCTGCCGCCCGGCCCGAACGCCGTGCTCAGCTACCGCGTGCGGCTGGAGGCGGGAACGGTCAGCTTCTCGGACACCTCGCGCGGCAACCCGCCCGCCTTCCTGCAACTCGCCGGCTTCACCCAGGACGTGGCCGAGCGCGTTTGTGGGATCGTTCGCCAATGAGCGAGGATCCGCGCGCGAGCGCGCTGATCGCCGCCATCACCGGCGGTGACGTCGACGCCGTCCGCGAGCTCGTTCGCGAGGACCCGGCACTGGCCTCCGCCCGCGACGCCGACGGCCTCCCGGTCCTCCTCCTCGCGCTCTTCCACCAGCAGCGCGCGGCGGCCGACGCGCTGCTCGAGGCCGAGCCGGAGCTGGGCGTGCTGGAGGCGGCCGCCGCCGGGCGCGCCGACCGGCTGCGGGAGCTGCTGGCGACCGATCCGGGCGCGATCCGCGAACGCACGCCCGAGGGGTTCACCACGCTCGGCCTCGCCGCGTTCCTGGGCGGGCCCGAGGCGGTGCGGATCCTGCTCGAGCACGGCGCGGACGCCGACGACGACGCCGACAACCCCTTCGGCGTGCGGCCGGTGCACGCGGCGAGCGCCGCGCACGACCACGTGACGATGCGCCTGCTGCTGGAGGCCGGGGCCGATCCGAACCTCCGCCAGCAGGGCGGCTTCGTCCCGCTGCACGAGGCCGCGCACTCCGACGACGTGGAGATGGCGCGCCTGCTGCTCGCGCACGGCGCCGATCCGGCGCTGGCCGCCGACGACGGGCGCGACGCGATCCGCATCGCGGCCGACGACGGCAGCACAGGCGTCGCGGCGCTGCTCGCCCAGCGCAGTTGACGTTCTAGCGGCGCCGGAACAGCAGCGCGGCGGCCGCGCAGCCGATCGCGGCGAACCCGAGGCACCAGGTGAGCGCGACCAGCGCGTCGCCGCCCGGCGTCCCGAGCATGAGGCTCCGGAGGGTCTCGACGATCGGGGTGATCGGCTGGTGCCGCGCGATCGCCTCGAGTGCCGCGGGCATCGACTCCGGCGGGACGAAGGCGCTGCTCACGTACGGCAGGAACAGCACGATGAACGAGAACGCGCCCGCCGCCTCCGCGCTGCGCGCGAGCAGGCCGAACGCGGCCGCCAGCCACGAGATCGCGGCCATGAACGCCAGCAGCACGCCCAGCACGCCGAGCCATTCCAACGCGCTCGCCGTCGGGTCGAAGCCGAGCAGCAGGGCGACGCCGAGCACGAGCACGGTCGACACCAGGTTGCGCAGGATGCTCGCGATCACGTGGCCGGTGAGCGGCGCCGAGCCCGCGATCGGCAGCGAGCGGAAGCGGTCGATCACGCCGGTCGTCATGTCGCCGTTGACGCTGACCGCGGTCGTCGCCGCGCCGAAGCCGGCGCACAGCAGGATGATGCCCGGCACGACGTAGTCGAGGTAGCGGGCGTCCGTCTCGATCGCGCCGCCGAACACGTAGACGAACAGCAGCAGGAGCAGCACCGGGAGCAGCACGGCGGTGAGGAGCGCGTCGACGCTGCGGATGCTGTGGCGGACGCTGCGTCCGACGAGGGCGAGCGAGTCGCTCGCGGTCCAGTAGGCGGCCTTCATGCCGGGGTCCTCTCGGTCAGGCTCAAGAACGCTTCGTCGAGCGTCGGGCGGTGGAGATCGAGCCGTTCGACGCCCTCGACGCGATCGAGCAGCTCCCGCACCGCCGCCGCGCTGCCGTCGGTCGCGACGCGCAGGCTGAGCCGTTCGAGATCGACCGGTGCGCCGTCGAGCGAGACTGCGGCCTCGCCGAGCGTCTCGACGTCGGCGAAGAACAGCTCGACGGTCTCGCTGCCGACGCGCGACTTGAGCTCCTGCGCGGTGCCCTCGGCGACCACACGGCCGCCGTCGATGACCGCGATCCGGTCGGCGAGCCGGTCGGCCTCCTCGAGGTACTGGGTGGTGAGGAGCACCGTCACGCCCGACTCACTGAGCCCGGTGACGGCGTCCCAGACGTCGCGGCGGCTGCGCGGGTCGAGCCCGGTCGTCGGCTCGTCGAGGAACAGCACCGGCGGCTCGGAGACGAGGCTCATCGCGAGGTCGAGCCGCCGCCGCATCCCGCCGGAGTAGGTCGACACACGCCGCCCCGCGGCGTCGGCGAGGTCGAACTGCTCGAGCAGCTCGTCGGCACGACGGCGCGCGGCGCGGCGGCGCAGGTGCCGCAGCGTGCCCATCAGGAGGAGGTTCTCGCGGCCGGTCAGCATCTCGTCGACGGCCGCGTACTGGCCGGTGAGGCTGATCGCGCCGCGGACCCGGTCGGGCGCGCCGGCGACGTCGTGGCCGGCGACCCGGGCGCGGCCACCGTCCGGCCGCAGCAGCGTGGAGAGGATGCGGACCGTGGTCGTCTTGCCGGCGCCGTTGGGACCCAGCAGCGCGAAGACCGAGCCGGTCCGCACCTGGAGGTCGAGGCCGGTCAGGACCGGCAGGGCGCCGAACGATTTCCTCAGGCTCTCGGCTTCAATTGTGTATGCCATATACAAAAGTGTACGACGTATACTTCCGAGCATGCAAGAGCTTCCCACCGGACTCGAATTCCTCTGGGGACAGCGCGAGCCTCGAAAGGAGCGGCGCGGCGGCCTGAGCGTCGAGCGCATCGTGGGCGCCGCGATCGAGCTCGCCGACGCCGACGGCCTCGAGGCGGTGTCGATGGCGCGCGTCGCCGAGCGGCTCGGATTCACGGCGATGGCGCTCTACCGGCACGTCTCGAACAAGGACGAGCTGCTCGTGCTGATGCAGGACGCCGCGCTCGGTCCGCCGCCGCCGTTCGACGAGTCGCTCGACGGCTGGCGGCCGCAGCTCGAGCACTGGTGCACGGAGCTGCTGGCGATCATGAATGCGCACCCCTGGTGGCTCTACATCCCGATCAGCCCGCCGCCGCCGACGCCGAGCCAGATGGCCTGGCTCGAGTACGGCCTCCGCGCGCTCGAGGAGACGCCGCTCGCGGAGGGCGACAAGGCCGCGATCATGCTGATGCTCAACGGCCTCGTGACGTGGGAGGCGCGCCTGACCGCCGAGCTCGGCCGCCACGCGCCCGGGACGCCCGATCCGCAGGCCGTCTACGTCCAGGTGGCGAACACGCTCGTCGACGACGAGCGCTTCCCGGCGCTCAGCCGCGCCGTCGCGGCGGGGATCCTCGAGGACCAGAGCCGCGACACCGACTTCGCGTTCTCCCTCACGACCGTGCTCGACGGAGTCGAGCGGCTGATCGCTCAGGCCTCGAAGTGAACCTTGCCGTTCGACCGCGCCCGCGCCTGGGCGCGGTTGACGAAGTCGAGCCGCTTGATCGCGGCGCGGAACAGGCGCGTGACGAGCCGCAGGCGCGCCGCCTCCGAGCGCAGGTCGAGCAGGCCCTGCTTGGCGTCGAGGCCGAACTCGACGGTCGCCGCCATCTCGTAGGCGCTCATGGCGCCGATCTCCTCGAGGTCCGGCGTGCGGTCGGTCGCCTCGTTGACGAGGTCGGCGTACGCCGCGTGCGCGGCCTCGCTGAGCTCGGCGTCGGCCTCCTCCTCGCGGTCCTCGAGGAACTCGACGGTGCCGGCGGGGTACGGCAGCTCCTCCTGGCGCGCCTCGATCCGGAACGGCCGCGTGCCGCGCGCGATCAGGTTGATGCGCCCGTCCTCGAGCCGCTCGACGACCTCGGCGATCTCGCACGCGCAGCCGATCGGCCGCAGCCCGTCTTCGGCCATCCAGACGATGCCGAACTCGGACTTCTCCTCCAGGCAGCGCCCGATCATCGTCTTGTAGCGCTCCTCGAAGATGTGCAGCGGGACCAGCTCGGTGGGAAGCGCGACCAGGCCGAGCGGGAACAGGGGGAAGTCCCGTGTGAGCGGCACTGAGGAGAGTCTACGTGTGGCGCCTGAGAGGGCCCGCTACCGTGCCGTGCGATGGATTCAGTCACCGTCGAAGGCGCCGAGGACCTCGGCAGCAAGCCGACCGTCACGGTCGACACCAGCGCAGAGCCGCCCGCAGAGCTCGTATCGCACGATCTCGTGACCGGCGACGGCCAGGAGATCCAGCCCGGCGACACCGCGAACGTGCAGTACGTCGGCGTCTCGTGGTCGACCGGTAATGAGTTCGACTCGAGCTGGGACCGCGGAGCGCAGCCGTTCAGCTTCCCTGTCGGCGCCGGCCGCGTGATCGCCGGCTGGGACGACGGCGTCGCCGGCATGCGCGCCGGCGGGAGGCGGATGCTCGTCATCCCGCCCCACCTGGGCTACGGCGAGCGCGGCGCGGGCGGCGTGATCGCGCCCGGCGAGACGCTCGTGTTCGTCGTTGACGCTCTCTAGGCCGCGACCAGGGAGCTGCGCTACTCGGTGACCTTCCGGACGCTCAAGCGCTGACGCCTGCGCGCCGCACCGCGCCGCGCAGGCCGACGCAGCCCACACAGCCGACGCAGTCCACGCAGTCGACGCACGCGACGCTGCCGGCGGTCGCGACGCTCCCCACGGCGAGGCTTCGCATGACGTCAGTGTGCCGCGGCCACGGCGCCGGCCGGCGCGGCCGCGGCGGAGTCGCCCTCGCGGTCGACGGTGAGGCGGTGCGCGAGGTAGACCGGGATCGCGGAGAGCAGGATCACCAGGACGCCGACGACGTTGACGATCGGCAGCTGGTTCGGGCGCGAGAGGTTGGCGAGGATCCAGATCGGCAGCGTCTGCTGCTGGCCGGCCGTGAACGTGGTCACGATCACCTCGTCGAAGGACAGCGCGAAGGCCAGCAGCGCGCCCGCGACCATCGCGGAGCGCAGCGC
>JBKOYW010000212.1:0-4775 GCA_046744275.1 Actinomycetota bacterium | reverse complement strand
ACTCGATCCCCTTCGTCGCGCCGGCGAACCGCGGCACCGGACCGATGTCGATCATCTGGTGGATCGCCGGCGTGAGCGGGATCTCCGCGCCCGCCATCCGCGCGAGCAGCGGGCTCCAGACGCCGCACGCGATCACGACGGCGTCGGTCTCCACATCGCCGTCGGCGGTGCGCACCCGCCGCACGCGGCCGCGCTCGGTGTCGATCCCCACGACCTCGACGTTCGGCACGACCGTGAGCGCCCCAACCGCCTGCGCCTCCTCGCGCATCAGCGTGCCCGCGCGCAGCGAGTCGACGACGCCGACGCCCTCTGTGTAAAAGCCGCCGAGGATCACGCTCTCGTCGATGAACGGGACGAGCTCCTTGACCTCGGTCGGCGTGACGAGGCGCGCGCCATCGACGCCCCACGCTTTCGCCGAGGCCATCCGCCGGCGCAGCTCCTCCATGCGCTCCTCAGTGCGCGCGACCTCGAGGCCGCCGGACTGGGTGAAGACGTCCAGCGCCTTGTACTGACGGACGCTGTCGAAGGTGAGCGCGGTCATCTCGCGCGAGTGGTCGACCGGGTAGATGAAGTTCGAGGCGTGCCCGGTCGAGCCGCCGGGATTGGGCAGCGGGCCCTTGTCGATCTGGACGATGCCGCGCCAGCCGAGGCGGGCGAGATGGCAGGCGACGGAGTTGCCGACGATGCCCGCGCCGATGACGACCACGCCGGCTTTCTCGGGGAGGCGGCTCATCTGAGGCTCAGATATATCACATGGACCGGTCCGTCGACTCACGGGCCACGAGCACCGGCGCGACGAGCTCGCGCAACGTTTCCTGGGGGCCCTCGGCCGCGATCGCCTGGAGCAGGAAGCCGGTGCCGAGCTCGGCCACGCGCTCGATGTCCCACATCGTCGAGGTCAGCGGCGGCGTGAGCAGTCGCGAGATCGGATGGTCGCCGAAGCCGGCGACGGCGACGTCGTCGGGGATCGACAGGCCCAGCTCGGCGCACGCCGCGTACACGCCGTAAGCGATCGAGTCCGACAGGCACAGGACGGCGGTCGGGCGGTCGTCACTGCCGAGCAGCTCGAGCGCCAGCGGGCGCGAGCCGTTGAGCGAGTACGCGCAGGCGACCACGCGGCAGTCGATCCCGAGTGCGGCCGCCGACGCGGCGACGGCGCGCTCGGCCCGGCGTTCCGGCGACGTCTCGACCGCCCACGAGAGCACGGTGATGCGGCGGTGGCCGAGGGCGCTGAGGTGCTTCAGGCTCTGCTCCACGGCCCGCTCGTTGTCGAAGACCACCTCGCCGGCGGGCGCCACTCCGGGCAGCGCGTCGCCGATCGTGACCGTCGCAACCTGCCGGGCGATCGACGCCCAGCCTCCACTCGCCGGGCCGATCGGGACGACCACGAGCCCGTCGACGCGATGGTCCACGAGGCGCTGGGCGAGCTCGAGCTCGCGCGCGGGCTCGCCGTCGGCATCGGCGACCAGCGTGCTGAGGGCGGCCTCGTACAGCTCGCTCTGGACGGCGCGCACGAGCTCCTGGTTCCAGAAGTCGGCCAGGCTCCCGACGAGCAGCCCGACCACGGCGGTCGCGCCACCGGCGAGGGCGCGTGCGATCGGATCGGCCTCGTACCCGAGCTCTTCGGCGGCCTCGCGCACCCGCCGCTCGGTCTCGGCCGATACCTGCTTGCCGCGCAGCGCGTAGCTCACGGCGGCCGGCGAGAGGCCCGTGTACTCCGCCAGCTCGCGAATCGTGGTGCGCTGCCTGGCGCCCTCGGGCACGTGCTGAGCCTAGCCGGGTTGACAGGTCGGAGCATCCGGGCGCATACTGGTGAAACGGTTCACTGAACCGCTTCACTTCGATGCTTCCAGCCATCGACATCCATCAGCACCTGTGGCCCGAGCCGCTGCTGCGTGCGCTGTCGCGCCGTCGCGTGCCGCCGATGCTCGTGCGCCGGGCAACCGGCTGGGCGCTGCGCCTGGACGGCGAGCCCGAGGCGCCCGTCAACCTCGCCGACCACGATCCTGAGCGCCGCGCCGCCCTTGTCGAGGCCGACGGGCTCGATCGCGCGCTGGTGGCTCCATCCCTCCCGCTGGGCATCGAGGCGCTGCCGGCCGGCGCGGCCGGGCTCCTGCTCGAGGCGTATCACGACGGCGTCGCGGCGCTGCCGTGCAGGTTCGGCGCCTGGGCTGCGGTCGGCCTCGCCGAGCCCGATCCCGCGGCGCTCGCGCGGCTGCTCGACAGGGGGTTCGCCGGTGCCTGCGTCGCGGCCGACGCGCTCAGCGGCCCCGAGGGGTTCGATCGCCTCGGCCCGGTGCTCGAGGCGCTCGAGCGCCGCAGTGCGCCGCTGCTCGTCCATCCGGGTCCGGTGCCGGCGGCTCCCACGGCCGGTATTCCGGGCTGGTGGCCGGCGCTCACGGCCTACATAGCCGCGATGCAGACCGCGTGGCACGCCTTCCCCGTCTGGGGCCGTCGCGCTCACCCGCGGCTGCGCGTGTGCTTCGCCATGCTCGCCGGCCTGGCGCCGCTGCATCGCGAGCGGCTCGTCGCCCGCGGCGGCCGCGCGGTGAGCGATCCGGACGTGTTCCTCGAGGTCTCCTCCTACGGTGCCCGGGCCGTGGACGCGGTCCTGCGCGAGGTCGGCGTCGATCGGCTCGTCCACGGCTCGGACCGCCCGGTGGGCTCCCCCGCCCAGCTGCCGCTCGGCGAGGCCGTGCGCAGCGCACTGCGGAGGCGCAACCCGTCCCGACTGCTGCAGCCGACGACGACGGAGGCTGCCGCATGACCGCCGTCGCGCACCGTGGGGCGCTTCTCCGCGACCTCGATCGGAGCGAGCTGCATGACCTGGTCACGGAGATTGCCGCCGATCCGGAGCAGTGGCGCACGCTCGTGCGGCGCGGCACGGAGGGTCGCGCATTCGAGCAGCTCCGGCGCGACGAGCACGTCGACGTCTGGGTCATCTCGTGGACGAACGGCAGCGACACGGGCTTCCACGACCACGACGTCTCGCGCGGCGCGGTCGCGGTCGTAGAGGGCGAGGTCATCGAGGAGCGGCTCGTGGTCGGCGCCCCGCCGCGTGAGCTTCGCCACCGTGCGGGCGACGTGTTCGACTTCGATGCGTCGCACGTCCATCGGATGCGCCAGGTCTGCGATGCGCCGGCAGTGTCCATCCATGCCTACTCGCCGCCGCTCTGGCGGATGGGCACGTACGCCGTCGCGCCGGACGGCACGCTGCGGCGCCAGTCGATCTCATACGCCGAGGAGCTGCGCCCAGTCGAAGCGGTGTAGGCGCGCACCGGCGGGTGCGTCGGCCGCTCGCCAAGCTAGATATATCAGTTGGACACCAGCGCGGGACCCTGGTATATCTGACCGCAGTGTGGCGGTACCCGCGGCTGGATGGAGGAGGATGAGGCGGTCGTGAACGCCGAGTCGACCGCAGCGGAGATCGTCCTCGATCATGTCACCAAGCGCTACGGCAACAGCCCGCGCCCGGCGATCGACGACCTCTCGCTGACGATCCCGGCCGGGGAGATCTGCGTGCTGATCGGTCCCTCCGGTGGCGGCAAGACGACTGCCATGAAGATGATCAATCGGCTGATCTCGATCACCGAGGGCGACATCACGATCGACGGCACAAGCGTGAACGCCCTGGAGAAGACCGAGCTGCGGCGCGGGATCGGCTACGTGATCCAGCAGATCGGGCTGTTCCCGCACATGACGGTCGAGCACAACGTCGGCACCGTGCCGCGGCTGCTCGGGTGGGAGAAGGACCGCATCCGCGCTCGCGCGCGCGAGCTGCTCGAGCTTGTGGGGCTCGACCCGGACGAGCACGGGGGACGCTTCCCATCGCAGCTCTCCGGCGGCCAGCGCCAGCGGGTCGGTCTGGCGCGAGCGATGGCCGCCGACCCTCCGTTGATGCTGATGGACGAGCCGTTCGGGGCGATCGATCCGATCACGCGCGAGCGGCTCCAGAACGACTTCCTGCGCCTGCACCGGGAGATTCGCAAGACCGTCGTCTTCGTCACGCACGACATCGACGAGGCGATCAAGATGGGCGATCGGGTCTGCATCCTGCGCCAGGGCGGCGTGCTCGCCCAGTACGACACTCCGGAGGCGATCCTGGCGGCTCCTGGGGACGACTTCGTGGCGCAGTTCGTGGGTGCGGACCGCGGGCTGAAGCGTCTCGCGTTGCGGCGCCTGGACGAGGTGAGCCTGCTGCCCGTGCCGGACGCCAACGGGGCGGAGGCGCCGGAGGCCTCGTGCAAGACCACGCTGCGCGACGCGCTGTCGCTGATGCTCACGGAGGGCAGCTCGGGCGTCATCGTCCGCGGCGAGGACGGCGGCGTGCAGGGGTACCTGACCTTCGACGTCGTCAACAGGCTGCTGTCGGGCTCGCAGGGCCAGCGAGTGACATGACCGCCGTGGCCCTGACGCTGTTCGCGCAGGAAGGCCCGGTGATTCCCGACTTCGGTCGCGGGGACGAGTGCATCAGGGAGAACGGCAAGTTCTGCCTGCACTGGTTCCTCGACGAGTTCGGCGACCGGTTCCTCCCGCGCGTGGTCGAGCACATCGAGCTGACCGCGATCGCTCTTGGGATCGGCTTCCTGATCGCCTTCGCCGCCGCGCTGGTGGCGTATCGGTACTCGCGCTTCGAGCTGCCGTTCGCCAACATCTCGGCGCTCTTCTACACGATCCCGAGCATCGCGTTCTTCCAGATCATGGTCCCGATCACGGGCATCGGCTGGCTGAGCATCGAGATCGCGCTCGTCTCCTACACGCTGCTGATCCTGTTC
>JBKOYW010000135.1:0-6048 GCA_046744275.1 Actinomycetota bacterium | reverse complement strand
ATCGTGGCCGGCCTCTACTGCATGGTCTACGGCATCGCCGGCGCCCTGATCGGCGCCGCTGCCAAGGTCGTGCTGCCGAACCTCTCGAACCCCGACGAGGCGTTCGCGCAGGTTGTCGAGGCCGTGCTGCCGGCCGGGCTCATCGGGCTTGTCCTCGCCGCCGCCCTGGCCGCGATCATGTCGACCGCCAGCGCGGCGCTGCTGGCCTCCTCGACGATCCTCGCCAACGACCTGCTCACGCTGGTCCGGCCGGTCAAGAACGCGCTCGTTGCCACCCGCATCACGACGTTCCTCGTCGGCGCGGCCGTGGTCGGCGTCTCGCTCGCGCTCAACGACGTCGTCGGCGCCCTTACGGTCGCGTACGACCTGCTCACAGGCGCGCTGTTCGTGCCGATCGTGCTCGGGTTGCTGTGGAGCCGCGGCACCGCCCGCGCGGCGGTCGCGTCGATGGCCGTCTCGTCGGTCGTGGTCGTGGTCCTTCTGTTCACCAGCGGGCTCTACTCGAACGACCCGATCATCTACGGGCTGCTCTCGAGCCTCGCCGTCTACGTCGGCGTGACGCTGGCCGGCGCGCCGGCGCGGGCCACCACGGGCGCGCAGGTGACGGCATGATCCCCGCCGTGCATCACCGCCCGCCGGCCGCCTCGGCAGGGCCGCGCTTCACCGGCCCGCGCACGTTCATGCGGCTGCCGCACCTGCAGACCACCGAGGACGTCGACCTCGCGTTCGTGGGCGTCCCGACCGACGACGCGGTGTCGTTCCGGTCGGGCGCGCGCTTCGGCCCCGAGGCGGTCCGCAGCGCGTCGGTCCTGCTGCGCCCGTTCAACCCGCACCTCGGGGTCGACGTGGTCGAGCGCCTGTCGATGGTCGACTACGGCGACACGCCGACGGTGCCCGGGTATCACGAGGAGAGCCTCGAGCGGATCGAGGCGCACCTGGCGCCGCTCTACGAGTCCGGGGTCGTGCCGCTGTGCGTCGGCGGCGACCACTCGATCGTGCTCGCCGAGCTGCGCGCCGCCGCGCACGTACATGGACCGCTCGCGCTCGTGCATCTCGACGCCCACGCCGACGTGTGGGACGAGTACTACGGCGCCCGCTACTTCCACGGCACGGTGTTCAAGCGCGCCGTGGAGGAGGGCCTTGTCGACCCGCAGCGCTCGGTGCAGGCGGGCATGCGCGGCACGCTCTACGGCGAGGCCGACGAGCGTGCCTCGGGCGACCTCGGGTACGACGCGATCCCGTGGGCCGAGCTCGAGCGGCTGTCGCCGGAGGAATACGGCGACCGCGTGCGGGCGCGGGTGGGGGACATGCCGGCGTTCCTGTCGTTCGACGTCGACTTCGTCGACCCCGCCTTCGCGCCCGGGACTGGCACGCCGGAGGTCGGCGGACCGACGAGCGGCCAGGCGCTCGCGTACCTGCGCGCGCTCACCGGCATCGACTTCCGCGGCTTCGACTGCGTGGAGGTCTCGCCGCCCTACGACCCGAGTGGGATCACGGCGTGGCTGGCCGCCAGCGCGTGCCACGAGATGATCTCGCTCGCGGCGCTGCGCGCGGGAGGGGCGTGATGCCGGCCGTGGCGGCGCCGGCGATGACCGGTGGCGAGGCGGTGGTGCAGGCGCTGCGTGCGCACGGCGTCGAGCTCGTGTTCGGCATCCCGGGCACGCACACGCTGCCGATCCACCGCCACCTCGCCGCCTGCGGGATCCGCCACGTGACGCCACGGCACGAGCAGGGCGGCGGCTACGCCGCCGACGGCTACGCCCGCGTGTCCGGACGGCCCGGCGTCGTGCTGGCCACGAGCGGCCCGGGTGTCATCAACGCGGCGACGGCGGCCGCGACCGCGTACGCGGACTCGGTGCCGCTGCTCGTGCTCTCGCCGGCGATGCCGACCGACGTCCAGGGCCGCGACACCGGCTACCTGCACGAGGGCAAGGACCAGGGGGCGGCAATGGACGCGCTCGTGGCGTGGAGCCGCCGCGCGGCCTCGCCCGCGGAGGCTGCGGAGGCGATCGACGAGGCGTTCGCGCACTTCGCGTCCGGCCGTCCGCGGCCGGTGCACGTGGAGGTGCCGGTCGACGTGCTGGGGAGCGCCGGGGAGGTCGCGATCGGCGAGCCCGCTGCGCCCGTTCCGGCGACGCCGGGCGTCGATCACGCCGCCGCGCTGCTCGAGGAGGCCGAGCGGCCGGCGCTGGTGCTCGGCGGCGGGGCGCGCGGTGCCGCGGAGGCAGCCGCTCGTCTGGGCATCCCCGTCATCACGACGGTCAACGGCAAGGGGATCGTCGACGAGCGCTCGCCGCTGTCGCTCGGCGCCTCGATCCGCTTGCGCGCCGCGCAGGACTGGCTCGCGGACCGTGACGTCGTCGTCGCCGTCGGCACCGAGCTGGGGGAGAGCGATCTCTGGGGGCCGGTGCCCGAGCTGCGCGGCCGCTTGATCCGCGTCGACGTCGATCCCGCGCAGCTGCACAAGAACGCGCCCGCAGACGTCGCCGTGCTGGGCGACGCGCGCGCGGTGCTCGAGGCGCTGCCGGCGCGAGCTGCGGACGAGGACCTGGCGCCGGTGAGGGAGGCGATCCGCGCCGAGGCGCTGGCCGACGGCGCGCCGTGGCTGGAGCTGGTGGCCGCCCTCGACGAGACGCTCGGGCCGGACGGCATCCTGGCCGGGGACAGCACGATGGCCGCCTACTACGGCGCCGTCCACTTCCTCCCAATAGGGCCCGCGCGGCGGTTCATCTACCCGACCGGCTACGCGACCCTCGGCTACGCGCTGCCCGCGGCGATCGGCGCGAAGCTGGCGGCGCCGGACCGGCCGGTCGTCGCGCTGATCGGCGACGGCGGCCTGCTGTTCACGGTGTCCGAGCTGGTCACGGCCGCCGAGCTCGGCGTCCCGCTGCCGGTCGTGGTGCCCAACAACGCCGGCTACGGAGAGATCCGCAACCAGATGCGCGAGGCCGGCATCGATCCGATCGGCGTCGACCTGAAGGTGCCGGACCTCCCGCTGCTCGGCCGCGCGTTCGGTGGTGCCGGCGTGCGGATCGAGGAACCGGCGGCGCTCGCGCCCGCGCTGCGGGAGGCGCTGGGGCGGCCGGGCCCGACGATCATCGAAGTGCCCGTCCATACTTGACGCATGGCCTTCGTGCCGCCTGCCCGCCACCTGCTCCGCGCCAAGGACCTCGCCGACGCGCGCTACTTCGAGCCGCTCGACGTCGACGACCTGGCCGGCGCCGCGGGCCTCTCGCGCGCGCACTTCAGCCGCGAGTTCCGGCGCGCGTTCGGCGAGTCCCCGCACGCGTACCTGCTCACGCGCCGGATGGAGCGTGCGGCGGCCCTGCTGCGGACCACGGACCGCTCGGTGGCGGACATCTGCTTCTCGGTCGGGCTCCAGAGCATCGGCTCGTTCACCACATGCTTCACCCGCACCTACGGCATGCCGCCGACGGCGTACCGCGCCAAGTATCCGCCCGCCGCGAACTACGCGATGGTCCCCGCCTGCGTCGTCCGCTTCCGCGCGCGCCCCCAGAACCGCACGTTTCGAGAAGACAGCAACGGCGCCCGCGACTAGCTTCCTGGTCGTCCACTTCGACTCCCCAGGAGGACCCCATGATCAAGATCGCGAACGCCCAGCTGTGGGTGCACGACCAGGACGCGGCGCACGCGTTCTACACCCAGAAGCTCGGCTTCGAGGTGCGCGCCGACGTCACTCTCCCCGAGCTCGGCGACTTCCGCTGGCTCACCGTCGGCCCCGTCGGCCAGCCGGACGTCTCGATCGCGCTGATGGCCATCCCGGGCCCGCCGGTGTTCGACGCCGAGACCGCCGAGCAGGTCAAGTCGGTGATGGCGAAGGGCGCGGCCGGCACGGTCTTCCTCACCACCGACGACGCCCACGCGTCCTATGAGGAGCTCAAGGGCCGCGGCGTCGAGTTCGTCGAGGCGCCGGAGGAGCGCCCGTACGGGATCGACTGCTCGTTCCGCGACCCGTCCGGCAACCACATCCGGCTCACGCAGCCGAGCGAGGTCGTCGCGCCGTCGTAGCTCGTCCCCGGGGCGGCCGGGAATGACCAGGCGCCGGGAGGCGTCCTCGTGGCTGACAGGTCACAACACACGGAGGACTGTCAGCCATGGTCAGCACCGGCCGCCTCGCCGCCGTCGCGGCGCTGCTCGGGCTTGCACTGCTCGCCCCGAGCGCCCACGCGATCCCCACCGACCCCGACGACACGGAGAACCTGCCTCCGTGCCTGCACAAGTTCAGTGTCCCGAGCTTCGGAGTGACGCCCGCCACCGTCGACCTCGGCGAGAGCACGACGCTCTCGTGGCGGATCAATGTGCCGGCGGAGTGCAGGAACCAGCTCTCCTTCACCCTGAACGGGAAGTTCATCGGCCTGCAGGAGACCCGCCGGCTGACGCCGATGGCGAACACGACGTACACCCTGCAGGTGCGAGGGCCCGGCGGGCTCCCGCGTACGATCGACACGGCCTCGCTGCGGGTCGTGCTGCCCGACGAGGTGACGATCGACCGGAACGACCAGCAGCCGCTGTTCGAGCAGGCGGTCGGCACGACGGGCACCACGGTGCGCGTCGCGAACGACGTCCGGCTCGACCTCTCAGGCTACGAGAACATCCCCGTCGCCGCCGGCGTTCAGCTGCTCGGCGGGCGCACCCCGCGCACGGCCGGCGGGCTGCTGTACACGACGACCCGGCCGAAGCGCCTGCTCGTGGTCGCGGGCGACAACGTCCGCATCAGCGGCCTGCGCATCAACGGGCCGGACATGGGCGTCGCGGACAGCGACGGCGGGCCTGCCAGCGGGATCTACATCAGCTCGCGCAATCACGTCGAGATCGACCACAACGAGATCTCCGGGTGGAAGAACTCGGCGGTCGGGGTCAACGACGAGGACAACCGGATCAGCTACGTCCTCAACCCCGAGACCGTGCGGATCCACGACAACTTCATCCACCACAACCAGCGCACCGGCGGCTTCGGCTACGGCGTGGTGATCGGCGACGGCGCGTACGCCCTCATCGACCGCAACGTGTTCGACTACAACCGGCACGCGATCGCCTCGGACGGCAGCGACGACTCGGGCTACCGGGCGTACGAGAACCTCGTGCTCAAGAACGGCGGCAAGCACCGCAAGATCCTGTGGAAGTGGTACTACACCCACCAGTTCGACGTGCACGGGCAGGAGTCGTGCGGCGTGTTCAGCCTCTTCTCCGACTCGCTGTTCAACTGCGGGAGGGCCGGGCACGACGTCGAGATCCGCCGCAACTCGTTCCTCTACACCAGGGACAACGCGTTCAAGCTGCGCGGCACGCCACAGCTCAAGCCCCACGGCGCGTTCGTGTACGACAACGTCTTCGCCCACGACGACCTCGACGACGCCGTGGATCAGACCGAGAGCGGGATGACGACGTCCGGCAACCGCCTCGGGATCGACGGCTCGGCGCAGCTCGGCAGCTGCGACTTCGACGGCGACGGCGTGCTCGATCGCTTCATGGCGACGGGCCAGACGTGGTGGTACGCCAGCCGCACCGGCCAGTGGGTCTACCTGAGCACGTCGAAGCTGCTGCTCTCGCAGGTGACGCTCAGGGACGTGAACGGCGACGGCCGCTGCGACGTGACATAGCTCAGGCGTCCGCGACGTGCGTGTAGCCGTCCGGGTCCTAGGTGGATCGGTGCGGAGTGGTCGGCGAACAGCTTGGCGACGAGCTCGCCGCGCTGGACACGCCGACCCTCTCGAACACGGCCTTGACGTAGTCACGCACGGTGTGGGCGGCCCGTCGCGCGCGCGCAGGCGGGCCCGGGCGGTCCCGTGGTCGCGCTCCTCGGCGATCGCCCGTGCGCGCACCAGCGTGCCGGCGACGACCATCGGCAGGCGCAGGTCGAGGGCGGTGTCGGGCTCGGGAGGCAGCTCGTCGAGCCACGCGAGCGCGTCGTCGTTTGATCGAGATCAGCTCGCCGGTGGGCGCGAAGAGCAGGACCCCGGGCCCGCGCTCATCGCCGGCTGCCTGTGCAGCGGGCCGGGCGTGCTCGCGCACGGCCGCGGCCACAGG
>JBKOYW010000008.1:0-3943 GCA_046744275.1 Actinomycetota bacterium | reverse complement strand
CGGTTGGAGAGCGCGACCGGCTCGACCTCGCCGGCGACGCTGACCGCGTAGAGCTCGGGGGCGCGGCCGAGGCGGTCGAGCGCTGCGAGCACGCCCGTGCCGACCCGCACGGCCACCACGGCGCGGCCCGCGGCGCGCAGGCCCCCCCAGCCGAGCCACGAGTCGAACGGCCACACCGACCCGCGGTGGTAGGCGTGCGGTTTGAACACGGGCGACTCGCTCGACAGCGTCCGGAGCCCGAACTCGGTGAGGATGTCCGGCCGGCACAGCCGCTCGGCGGCAGCCTCGCACGCCTCGTCGTCGAGCGCGTCCGCCCACAGCAGCCACCCGAGTTGCGAGCCCGCCCCCGGCACCACGAGGTCGTCGGCCTCGACCGCCAACGCCTCCGGCGCCAAGGCGGAGAGCCGGGCGCGCAGCGCGCCGGCGCGGTCGTCCCACCCCAGCGCCCGCAGCGCGGCGTAGGCCACTGCCTGCGAGTCGATGTCGGCCAGCGGCGGCGTCGGCACGGTCCCGTCCGGGCGAAGGATGCCGCCGCCGTACGCGTGGGTCGGATCGATGGTGTCGCGCCAGCCCTGCTGGGTCAGTGCCGGCCACTCGCCGGGACCGTGACGCACGAGTCCATCGCCCCGGTCGAGCGCGCCGGCCAGCCACTCGCCCGCCGCCTGCCGCGCGTCCTCGAACCCCCCGACGGCGGTCGCGAGGACGATGAACCAGGAGGTGGCGTCGGCGGTGCCGTAGTAGGCGAACGGGCCGGTATCCGGCCAGCCGGCCTCCACGAACCCCTCTGGCGTCGCATCACGGAACTCGTGGCCGATCTTCCCCGGCTCCTCGAGCGTCCCGGGATGGGTCCCGCGCCCCTGCCGCACCTCGAGCGCGCTCAGGGTCGCCCGCGCCACGTCGGGCCGCGCCGGCAGGAGCTGCAGCGCGGTGATCAGCGAGTCGCGCCCGAACAGGGCGTGGAAGCGCCCCGGATCGCCCTCTTCGACGGGCGGCGTCGACGCGTACGGCCAACCCTCGTCCGACAGCAGCTGGTCAATCATCGAGCCTCACGATGACGGCCTCGTACGGTGCCAGCTCCTCGCCGGTTCCGTCCGGGTCGCTCGACAGCAGCAGGGTCCCGCGCGCCTCCAGCGGACGCGGCTCAGCGGAGAAGTTCACCGCGACGAGGATCTGCTCGTCGCGCAGCCAGGCGAGCACGTCCGGGCCTGCCTCCACGGTGCGCTGCGTCCCGCTCTGGAGCGCCGGCAGCTCGCGCCGGAGCGCCGCCAGCCGCTGGAACAGCGACAGCGCGGAGCGCGGATCGGACGCCTGCGCAACGGCGTTCAGCGAGTCGTCGACGGGGAGCCACGGCTCGCCGTCGGTGAACCCCGCGCCCGGCCCCGGCTCCCACGGGATCGGCGCCCGCTCCGGGTCGCGTCCGTCGACGTCGACTACCCGGTCCGGCGGGATCGCGGCGTCGGGCAGCCCGAGCTCCTGTCCCTGGTAGACGAACGGCGTGCCGCGCAGGGCGTAGAGGATGACCGCCGCGGCGCGCGCCGGCCCGGCGCCGAACCGCGAGGTCAACCGCGGGTGGTCGTGGTTCTCCAGGAACCACGCCGGCCACGCGGTGCGGTCGGCGAGCGCCTCGAAGTCGTCGATGGAGGTGCGGAACGCCTCGGCGTCCCACGGCAGGTCGACGAACACGAAGTTGTGCGCGAGGTGCAGCTGGTCGCCGGACTCGAGGTAGCCGACGATGCGGTGCAGATCCTGGAGCGCGACCTCGCCGACGATCATGCGGTCGTCGTACTCGTCGACGACGCGGCGGATGCCGCGCAGCCGCTCGTGGATCGTCTCCCAGTCCTCGTCGTGGCGGCGCGGCGCGCCCGCGTGGTCGCGCAGGAGCGGGTCCTTGGCGATCTTGTGGATGGCGTCGAGCCGGAGGCCGTCGACGCCGCGATCCAGCCAGAAGCGGATGACGTCGTGCATCGCCGCCTCGACCTCGGGGTTGCCCCAGTCGAGGTCCGGCTGCTCGGCCATGAACGAGTGCAGGTACCACTGGCCGGTCGCCTCGTCGAACGTCCACGACGGACCGACGGCGTTGAACTGCGACCGCCAGTCGTTCGGCGGGCCGTCGCCGTCGCCGTCGCGCCAGACGTACCAGTCGCGCTTCGGGTCGTCGCGCGAGCTGCGCGACGCCTCGAACCACGGATGCCGGTGCGATGTGTGGTTGGGCACCCAGTCGATCACGACGCGGATGCCGCGCGCGTGGCACTCGGCGACGAGGTGGTCGAAGTCGGCCAGCGTGCCGAAGATCGGGTCCACGTCGCGGTAGTCGGAGACGTCGTAGCCGAAGTCGGCCATCGGTGACTTGAAGAACGGCGACAGCCAGATCGCCTCGACCGCGAGGTCGGTCAGGTGGTCGACACGGGCGGCGATCCCGCGCAGGTCGCCCACGCCGTCGCCGTTGGAGTCCGCGAACGAGCGCGGGTAGATCTGGTAGATCGCGCCCCGCTGCCACCACGCGAGCTCATCCATCGACGAGCGCACCCTCCCACGGCCCGAGCCGGCCGTCGAACGGCCGGCCGTCGCGCGAGCGGTCGGTGCCGATCAGGACGGTGCCGGTGACGTCGACCGTCACCGGCGCGTCGGACAAGTTGAGCGCCACAGCGGTCCGCTCGCCGCGCCGCCAGACCCATGCGCCGTCGGGCGCCGGGAGCGTCACGTAGTCGCCGTCGCGCAGATCGCCGAGCTCGCGCCGCAGCGCGATGAGGTCGCGCACGAGGTGGAGCGTGGAGCCGCGATCCTCGCGCTGGGCGGCGACGTTGCGATCGTCGGCGAACGGCAGCCAGGGCGTCGCGCCGTCGCTCGTGAACCCCGCGCCCCGCTCGCCAGTCCACTGCATCGGCGTCCGGCACCCGTCGCGATTGCGTTCCGGGTTGCCGGTGCGGTGCGGCACCGGGTCGAGCGCCTTCGCAGGATCGAGCGTCGCATCCGGCAGGCCGATCTCGTCGCCGTAGTAGAGGAACGCCGTGCCGCGAAGGGTGAGCAGCATCATCAGCGCGGTGCGCGCCTTCGCCTCGTCGCCGCCCGCCCAGCGCGTGGCGAGCCGGCCCGCGTCGTGGTTGGAGCCCGTCCACACCGGCCACGCGCCGGCGGGCAGCTTCTCCTCGATCGCCTCCACCACGGAGCGCAGCTCGGTCGCGTCGAGCTCCGAGTGCACGAACAGGAAGTTGAACGCCAGGTGCAGCTGGTCCTCGCCGCTGCCGTAGTACGGGATCAGCTGGTCGAGCTCGAGCACGTAGGTCTCCCCCACCAGGATCCGGTCAGGCTCCGAGACCCGGCGCCAGCGCTTGAGGACGTCGTGCACCTCGGGCCGGTTCATCGAGAAGACCTGGCGCGTGCCGCGCTCGCGCACCTGGGGGTGGTCGTCGGGCGTCGCCGCCGGGTCGTCGCGCAGCTCGCGGTCCTTGACGATCGCGTGGCAGACGTCGATCCGGAAGCCCGCGATCCCGCGCGCGTACCAGAAGCGCAGCACGTCGTCGAACGCCTCGCGGACGTCCTCGCTCCACCAGTTGAGGTCGGGCTGGGTCGGCAGGAAGTTGTTCAGGTAGTACTGGCCCGTCGGCTCGTGCAGCGTCCACGCCGAGCCGCCGAAGTTCGACCGCCAGTTGTTGGGCGGCCCGCCGCCCGGCGCGGGGTCGGCCCACACGTAGAAGTCGCGATAACGCGCGTCCCGACCGGTGAGGGCGTCCTGGAACCAGGCGTGGCGGTCGCTGGTGTGGTTCGGGACGAGGTCGAGCAGCACGCGGATCCCGCGCCGTCCGGCCTCGGCGACCAGGGCATCGACGTCCTCGAGCGTGCCGAGGTCGGGATGCACGTCGCAGTAGTCGGCGACGTCGTAGCCCCAGTCGTCGTTCGGCGAGGGCATCGTCGGATTCAGCCAGATCCCGTCGATCCCGAGCCA
>JBKOYW010000265.1:0-4525 GCA_046744275.1 Actinomycetota bacterium | reverse complement strand
GCAGCTGACCGGGGCGCTGTCGCTGCCGGAGGACGACAGCTCGATCGAGCTCGTGCGCGACCTGGCGCGGAAGTCGAACGGCCGCGGGTTCTTCTACTACGCGCCGATGGTGCTGCCCGACGCGGCGACCGCCCGGGCGCTGCGCACGCAGCCCGACATCGCACGCGCGATCGAGCGATACCCCAACGTCACCAAGGCGGTCATCGGCGTCGGCGCATGGCAGGATGGCCTGTCGACGGTGGCCGGTGCGTTGACCGAGCAGGAGCGGCGGGAGATCTACGATCTCGGCGTGCGCTGCGAGCTGTCGGGCGTGCAGATCGACGGCGACGGCAATTCCGTGACGACCCCGCTGACCGACCGCCTGATCGGCATCGACGCGGAGCAGCTCCATGCCGTGCCCGACATCATCGCCGTCGCCTACGGGACCGCCAAGGTCGATGCCGTGCATGCGGGGATCCGAGGCGGCTTCATCACGAGCCTCGTGACGCACACGGCGATGGCGAGCGGACTCCTGCAGCGAGCGTGACGGTCGATGCCGGACTACCGCGCCGAGGTGATCCTCCCCGGAGGGCTGACGAACGAAGGACGGGTCACCCGCGTCGGGAGCACCGTACGGCGCCCCCGCCGGCCCACGAGCGCCGCGAGCTGGGCCCTGCTCGATCACCTCGAGCGGGTCGGCTTCGACGGCGCGCCGCGCTTTCTCGGGGTCGACGACCGCGGGCGCGAGGTGCTCTCGTTCATCCCGGGCGAAGCGGCGATCGAGCCCTACGAGGGCTGGGCGTTCACGGACGCGGCGCTCGTGAGCGTCGCCGAGCTCCTCCGCCGCTATCACGACGCGGCCGCGTCGTTCAACGCGACCGGTCGCAGCTGGCCCGACTTCGTGCCGGCGGAGTTCCGCGACGGCCTGATCTGCCACAACGACCCGAACCTCGACAACGTCATCTTCTCGGGCGGGGTCGCGGTCGGGCTCATCGACTTCGACCTCGCCGGCCCGGGCTCCGCGGTGTGGGACGTGACCTGCGCCGCGCGGCTGTGGGCGCCGCTGCGCGACGAGCGCGACGCGCCCGAGGAGCTTCGCGGCCGGTCGCTCGAGCGCCTGCGCATGTTCGTCGACGCGTACGGCCTGGCCCGCCGTGACCGGCTGCGGATCGTGGACGCCGCGATCCACACGCACGAGCGGTGCTATCGCGTCGTGCGCGCGGCCGTCGAGAACGGGCACGAGCCGTTCGGCCGGATGTGGCGGGAAGGCGGACGTGCGCGCGCCGAGCGCACGCGGACCTGGCTCGCCGAGCACGGCGCGCACATGCGCGCCGTGCTGGCCCCGTGAGTCCCTAGTCCTGGTTCGACAGGTCCTTGATCCGGATGTTGCGGAACGACGCGACGTCGTTCGGCCCGCCGTGGGCCTGCAGGCCGATGTAGCCGACCAGCCCGCGCGAACTGGAGCCCGGGTCGTTCGGGCGGCCGGGGCACGGCACGTCGGGCACGTTCTCGTACTCGTTGATCACAACGCCGTTGCGGATCACCGTGTAGTGCTGACCGACGACGCGGATCTCGATGTCGTTCCAGTCCGAGCAGCACGAAGCGCTTTCGCATGATTCCTCCCGCTCCGCCTACATGCCATCCCCGAGACTAGCGGCCGCCAAGGTTGCGCCAACGAGTCGCCAACGCGCGCGCGTAAAGCTGTGCACCGTGATCAGCGACCTCCCCACGACCACCCCCCGCCTGGGGTTCACCGTGACGGAGACGGTCCGGCCGCCCGAGCCCGTCGTGCCGGATCCGTTCATCGCCACGGCGTCGCCGCCGCCCGCCGCGGCCGCCCCGCCCGTTCGCTGACGACGGCGCCCTCCGCTCCGTCTTTCGGCGGTCCCTGCCGATACCTCGGGAAATGGCGGATTCAGGGACCTGGCTGTGCCCGACGCAGCTCCACCGTGACCGGCTGCTCGACATGGAGCGCCGGCTCGCGCGTCCGCGCGCGATCATGTACGGCTCCCTGGCCGTCGCATTCGTGATCGGCGTCCCGTGGATCGGCTGGTGGACGTTGATCCCGCTCGCACTCTCGGTGGTCGGCTACCGCATCCTGCAGCCGCGGATCGCGACGAGCGAGCGGCCCGAGTACGTGGTCGCCGCCACCGTGGTCAACGCGCAGATCCTGATCGGGATCGGCATCGCGCTCAGCGGCGGCCCGCACAGCCCGACGATCGCGATGCTGCTGCTGCCGATCGTCACGCTCCCCGCCCGCTTCACCACGCGCGGCGTGTACGCCGGCCTCGGCCTGACGGTCGTCGTGCTGCTGCTCTCGACGGTCGCGGTCGATGCCGCCGGCTTCGCCGACGACCCCACCTTCACGCTCATCGGCCTCGCGAGCTGCGGCGGCCTGGCCGCCTTCGCCGAGGCGCTGATGCGCGCCGAGCTCCAGCAGCGCTCCGACGCGGTGCTGGACCCGCTCACGGGGCTGCTGAACCGCAAGGCGCTCGCCGGCCGCTTCGAGGAGATCGCCCAGCAGGCCAAGCTCACCGGCGCGCCGGTCTGCCTCGTCGCCTGCGACCTCGACCACTTCAAACAGGTCAACGACGTCCACGGGCACGACCGCGGCGACGCGGTGCTCAAGGACGCCGCCTACGTGCTGCGCAAGCAGCTGCGCTCGTTCGAGCTCGTCTACCGGCTCGGCGGCGAGGAGTTCCTGATCGTGCTGCCGGGCTGCTCGATCCACGAGGGCCACGCGATCGCCGAGCGCGTCCGCATCGGCCTCGCGGACGCCCGGCCGGGCGGCCTGCCGGTGACCGCCTCGTTCGGCGTCGCCGCCGCGTCCGGCGCCGACGCCGCGTTCGAGCCGCTGTTCAGGGCGGCCGACGCCGCGCTCTATCAGGCCAAGCGCGCCGGCCGCAACCGCGTGGTCGCCAACGGCGACCTTACGCTGCTGGCCGCCTGAGACTCCACCCTCAAGTTCACCTCAAACAGCAACTTTCGCGGCGTCTCAGCGTCCTGTCGCATGGACATCGACTTTGCTAACCCCGAGCACCGCTAGCCGCGCCGCGGCCGGCGGCCACCAGGTCGGCGAGGCGGACGAGCTTCACGCGCGGGCGGCCGTGCGGCTCGCCCGCGGCGCGCTCGTGCTGGTCGATCGCCTGCCAGCCCTCCCACGTCACGGCGTCGGGCGCGCAGGTGAGCAGCCACTGCGCGCATTCGTCGGCATCCGGCTTCGTCGCATCCAGAGCGCCAGCCTCCGCGTCGGCGACGACCTTGGCCACGGTGTCGGCGGCGTCCTTCTTGTTGGTCCCGATCACGCCGCTCGGCCCGCGCTTGATCCACCCCACCGCGTACTCGCCGCGGTGCGGCACGCCCTCCTCGTCGCACACGCGGCCACCGTCGTTGCGGATGAGGCCTCGCCGGGCGTCGAACGGGATGTCGGCGAGGGGCCGGCCGCGATAGCCGATCGAGCGGAACACGAGGCCGCACGGGATGACCTCCTCCTCGCCCGTCGGCACCGCGCGGCCTTCCTCGAGCCGGTTGTGGACGACGCGGATGCCGGTGACCGGGCCGTCCTCGCCCTCGCCGAGGATCTCGACCGGCGAGCGCAGGAACTTCAGGCTGATGCGGCGCCTGGCGCTGCCGGGCGGGCGCTCGGCGTAGCCCTGCAGGATCTCGACGTTGCGCCGGGCGGTGGGCTCTGCGTCCTCGGGGATCTCGACGTCGACCTCGGCCGGGTCGACCTGGACGTCGACGCCGGTCATCTCCCCCAGCTCGCGCAGCTCGGGGTTCGTGAACGCCGCCTGCGCCGGCCCGCGGCGCCCGAGCAGGATCACCTCCTGCACCTGTGCCTCGGCTAGGGGGCCGAGCGCGTGGTCGGCGACGTCGGTGGCCGCCAGCTCGTCGGGGTCCAGCAGCAGCATCCGCGCGACGTCGATCGCCACGTTGCCGTTGCCGATCACGACCGCGCGCTGTGCCGACAGGTCGAACGACTCGTCGGTGCCCTCGGGGTGGCCGTTGTACCAGGCCACGAAGCGCGTCGCGGGGTAGGAGCCGGGGCGGTCCTCGCCCGGGATCCCGAGCCGGTTGTCATCGGCCGTCCCGAACGCGTAGACGACCGCGTGGTAGTGCTCCAGCAGCTCCGCGCGCGAGACGTGCTCGCCCAGCACGACCCCGCCGAAGAAGCGGAAGCCCGGCTTGGCCGCGGTCTTCTCGTACACGCGCGTGACCGCCTTGATGTTCGGGTGATCGGGCGCGACGCCCGAGCGCACGAGGCCGAACGGGGTCGGCAGCGCGTCGAGCAGGTCCACGTCGAAGCCCGCCGCCAGCAGCTTGTCGGAGGCGTAGAAGCCGGCCGGGCCGGCGCCGATCACGGCGATCCGCATGCCCTCCACGCTAGCGGGCGCGGAGGCGGCGGCTCAGCTCTTGGCCGGCTGCGGGACGATGCGGATGTAGGGCCGCGGGGACTCCCAGCCCTCGGGCCAGATCTCGCGCGCCTGCTCGTCGCTGACCGAGCCGGCGATGATCACGTCCTCGCCCTGCTGCCAGTTCACCGGCG
>JBKOYW010000537.1:0-5176 GCA_046744275.1 Actinomycetota bacterium | reverse complement strand
ACTGCTGTTCCCGTTCGTCGGTGGGGTCGCAGGAGGCGCTCAGCGTCTGCGCGTCCCGCACGACGAGCGGCCGGTGTGGGCAGAGCACGTTGCGGCGATCGAGCGTGAACTGCGCGAGCCGCGCGACGGCTCAAGCGAAGCGGTGCTGGCTCATCTCACGCTCCTGCTGGTGCGCGCGTCCCGGATTTCGGTCGATCTCGGCGATGACTTGCGGCTCCGAAACGAACCGCTGCTCGCCGCCGTGTTTCAGTTCATCGAAGAGCGCTACGGAGAGCCGATCTCGCTCTCGGACGTCGCCGCGTCGATCGGACTGACGCCGGCGCACTTGACGACTGTCGTTCGCCGCAAGACCGGCCGCCCCGTGCAGCAATGGATCACCGAACGCCGAATGGCAGAGGCCCGGAAGCTGCTGCGCGAGACCGACCTCACGGTCGAGTCCATCGCGACCCGCACCGGCCACCGGCAACCGAGTTTCTTCATCAAGCAGTTCCGACGAGCTCACGCCGCCACGCCGGCGGCGTGGCGCCGACAGGCTCGCGCGCCGACTCGGGCGCCTACCTAGTCGTGGCGCTTGAGGCCGCGCAGCACAGCGTCTGCACGCTGGTGCGGCGCGCGCAGCGCAAGGCCGACGAGCTGCTCGTCCGTCGCCACCGCCTTGACCGCGGCGCGATTGTCCTCGTCGCGGCCCGTCGAGAACAGCTCGGCCGTGTAGATCGCCACCGGCACGTCCCGCTCGCGGGCGCGCCGCGCAACCGTGGCCAGCTTGTCTGGCGTGGCGGAGACGACCAGGACCGGCTGGCGCAGCATCGGCAAGTACCGGCAGCCGTCCGCGTCCTCGTAAGGCTCGCCGACGACCTGCGCGCCGGCGTCGGCCACCGCTCGTCAAGAACGCGGTCACATTGAGCTTCTGCCACGTGGCGAGGTCCTCGCGCACCACGACAGCGACCTTGGTATCGAAGTCGGTGACGCCCATCGCGTCCAGGATGCCATCACCCGGCTCGACGTTCGAACGATCCGCGCAAGAAACATCTGCGGGATCGTGCCGTCGCCGACGGGTCGCTTGCCGGTATTCAGATCAGGCGCGACGGCCGGCGTTACTCGCTCTCGTACTCGTCGTGCCGACGGATCCAGAGCTGCCACGCCTCGCCCTCGTCTCGGCCCTTCGGCGCATGGTCGAGGATCGGGTAGTAGCCCATAAGGAACTCCAATCCGCGCCACGTCGTCGAGTACGAGTGATAGACCGAGCCGGCGTCGCGGACGAAGGTGCTGAACCCCGGGCTCTCGGTGAGGTACCCGACCGGATCGGTGCCTGTCGCCCTGGCGTTCTGCTCGACGATCGGCGGTAGCGGGCTGCCTGCAGCACGGCGACCGGCGCCGGTTCGCATCTGCGCCACAGCTTCGCGGGCTTGCTCCTCCGTCTGCGAGAACCCGAGGTCGAAGTTGAAGTCGGTGCGCGCGGACGAGGCCCAGGGAAGACGCCAGCCCATGCGGCGCTTGTACGGCTGCAGCTGCTCCAGCCGCGCCTGAGAGACGAGGAGAAACGTCACATCCCGAGCGTGCAGGTGCGGGAGCACGCCGTCGACGGTATCGGCGATCGACGAGTTGACCGGGCACCCGGCCTGGTAGCTGGGGCCGAACATGAAGTGGTGGACGAGCAGCTGGCTGCGGCCGTCGAACAGCTCATCGAGCGCCTTCTCGCCCTCGTCCGTGTCGAAGCGGTATTCCTTCTCGACACGTACCCAGGGCAGCTCGCGTCGCTGCCGCGCCAGCTCATCCCCCCAGCCGCGTGCGCTGCTTCTCGAGAGCGAGCAGCTCCTCGCGGGCAGCCGCCCACTCCTCGCGGCTGACGACGTTGTGATCGGTGATGTGTGTCTCGGTGTCGGTTGACATGCGATCGAACCTAGGTGCCGAGGCGATCGTCGCCAACACCGATTGGGTTTGGAGCCACACACGGCCGGTATAAGCGGCCCGGCCCGGAGAAGGAGATGAGAACGCGCTATGCGTCAGTCTCCGAGGGCCTCCGGGTCGAGGCGCCGGAGCACCACGGGATCGGCGAACACGTCGATCTCGACGATCTTCCCGCGCGATACCGTGAAGGCCAGGACCGCGCGCGGCCGCCCGTGCTGCGCCACCACCACGCCCGCGGCGCCGTTCACAAGCGCCGGTCGCGCGAACTGGCCGAGCGGCGCGAACGTGAGCGCCTGCCTGGCCACCGCGGGCGCGCCACGAACGACCGCTGAGGCGCCCGGACGCCCCGCCCCGCCTTCGGATCGCAGGACGACGTCGGGGTCGAGCACCGCGAGGAGCGCGTCGAAGTCACCGTCGCGACCGGCGGCGCGGAAGGCGTCGACGACTTCTCGCTGGCGGGCAAGGTCGGGCTCTGGGGTTGGGGTCGCGCGACGCACGCGGCGCCGTGCCCGGCTCGCGAGCTGCCTTGCGGCCGCGGGCGAGCGTCCCACGATCGGGGCGATCTCCGCGAAGGACACGGCAAACATGTCATGCAGCACGAACGCGAGCCGCTCGGCGGGCGCCAGCGTGTCGAGCACCACGAGCAGCGCGAGACCGACCGAGTCGGCCAGCACCGCCTCGTGCTCGGGATCGATGCCGTCGACGCTGGTGACGATCGGCTCGGGCAAGCGCACTCCCAAGGGCTCCTCACGCCGCGACCTGCGCGAGCGCAGCATGTCGAGCGAGACTCGCGCGACGACCGTCGTCAGCCACCCGACCATGTTCTCGACGCCGCTGGTGTCGGTGCGGCTGAGGCGAAGCCACGACTCCTGCACGGCGTCGTCGGCCTCGCTCAGCGAGCCGAGCATCCGGTAGGCCACCGCGCGCAGGTGGGCCCGATGCTCCTCGAACCGCTCTGCCAGCCAGTCGCGCTCGTCCACGGTCACATTCCGCCGTTGCCTTCCGTCATATCAGTGACGAACGAAATCCAGCCGATGTGACAGAAGGAGCCCAACCATGACGCGGCGTCTTGCCCGGCTCGCCGACATCGCCTACCGCCGGCGCGGCCGGATGGTGCTGGCGTGGATCGCAGCGACGGTGGTGATCATCGGCGTCGGTTCGGCGCTGGCAGGGGAGTACAACGCCGACTACGACACGCCGGGATCGGAGTCGAAGGCGGCGAGCGAGCTGACCGAGGAGCGCTTCGGCGGGTACTCGGGGCAGGAGATCTACGTCGTCTGGGAGGATCCCGCCGGCGCGACGAGTCCCGGCGCGAAGGAGCGCATCGATCGCTTCCTCGCCGACGCCGAGCAGGTCGAGCACGTCGCCGCGCACACGCCGATCCGGGTCTCGCGCGACGGCACGATCGGGTCGACCACGCTCCCGTTGACGGTTCCGGGCTGGGAGGTCGAGAAGGAGCAGGGCGAGCAGCTGATCGCCGCCGCCGAGGCCACGAGTGGCGGCGGGCTGCAGATCAAGCTCGGCGGCGATCCGATCTACCGGGCGCAGGAGGCGCCCAGCCCGGAAGGGATCGGGTTCCTCGGCGCGGCCATCGTGCTGCTGATCGCCTTCGGCTCGGTCGTCGCCGCCGGCCTGCCGCTAGTGATCGCCCTGGTCGGACTGGGGATCACCTCGGGAGGCCTGATCGTCCTGCTCGCCAACGTCATCGACGTGCCCGACTGGACCACGGCGGTGTCGGGGCTGATCGGGATCGGCGTCGGGATCGACTACGCGCTGCTTGTGCTCACCCGATTCCGGGCGGCGATGCACGCCGGCAAGGACCGCCACGACGCCGTGGTCGAGGCCGTCACGACGGCGGGACGCAGCGTGATCATCGCCGGCGGCACGGTGGTGATCGCCGTCCTCGGCCTCTTCCTGACCGGCTTGCCGTACATGTACGCCGTCGCGATCTCGGCCTCGCTCGCCGTCCTGGTCGTGATGGTCGCCGCGGTGACGCTGCTGCCGGCGCTGCTGTCGTACCTGGGCCCGAACGTCGACCGGCTGCGGATCCCGCTCCTCGGCCGGGCACTGAAGTCGGAGGGCAACCGCGAGTCGCCCGCCGCGCGCTGGAGCCATGCCGTGCAGCGCCGGCCGTGGCCGGCCGCAATCGCCGCGACCGCGCTCCTGCTCACGCTGGCGGCCCCGGCGCTCGGGATGCGGCTCGGCTTCCCGGACGCCGGCAACGACCCGCCGGACACCATGACCCGCCAAGCCTACGACCTGACCACGGAGGGCTTCGGACCCGGCGCGAACGGACCGCTGGTGATCGCCGCCGAGCTGCCCGATCCCTCCGCCCGCGGTGAGCTCGACGCTCTGGCGACGCGGCTTCGCGACGAGGACGGCGTCGCCTACGTGCCCGATCCGCGGATCAGCAGCGACGGCACGGCGGCGATCGTCACCGTGATCCCCACGACCTCCCCGCAGGACGCCGAGACGGAGGACCTGGTGAACCGCTTGCACGATGACGTTGTGCCCCGGCAGCTCGCCGGCTCCGGCATCACGGCCGAGATCGGCGGTGTCACCGCGGCGCTGGATGACCAGAGCGAGTACATGAAGGACCGCCTGCCGCTGTTTACCGCCGGCGTCGTCGGCCTCTCGTTCCTGCTGCTGCTCGTCGCCTTCCACTCACCGCTGATCTCGCTCAAGGCGGCGGTGATGAACCTGCTCTCGGTCGGCGCCGCCTACGGCGTGATGACACTGGTGGCAAAGGGCGGCGCGCTGTCCGAGCTGATCGGGATCGACCACGAGGTGCCGGTCGCTCCATTCATGCCGGTGATGATGTTCGCGATCCTCTTCGGCCTCTCGATGGACTACGAGGTCTTCCTGATCTCGCGCATCCGCGAGGAGTACCTCAAGCACGGAGACACGCGACGGGCCGTCGCCGACGGCCTCGCCAAGACCGCGCGCGTCATCACCGCGGCGGCGGCGATCATGGTCGTCGTCTTCCTCGCCTTCCTCGCCGCGCCCGACGTCTTCCTCAAGCTCTTCGGGATCGGCCTCGCCTCGGCGATCTTCCTCGACGCCACCGTCGTGCGGATGGTGCTGGTGCCCGGCGTGATGCAGCTGCTCGGCAAGTACAACTGGTGGATCCCCGACTGGCTCGAGCGGATCCTGCCGCGGCTCGACGTCGAGCGCGTCGCGCTCGGCGCCGAGGTCGGCTCGAGGTAGCGCCTGCACCTCGCCCGCAACCTACAAGCACCTCAAGCACGGCGAGCACGTTTTCGAGCTC
>JBKOYW010000431.1:0-10949 GCA_046744275.1 Actinomycetota bacterium | reverse complement strand
CCTGACGGACGGCCTGGCGCTCGCCGGGCGCATCGGCCGGCCGTACGTGGAGGCGGGCTGTCTCGCGGGACTCGGGATAGTCGCCTACATGACCCATCGCCTCGACCTGGCCGAGGAGCGCATCCGGCAGGCGATCGCGGTCGCCGACCGCGTCGGGTGGTCGACGCACGCGATCATCGGCCCCGCGTACGTGAACCTCGCCGTGGTCACGCTCGACCGCGGCCGGCTCGCCGAGGGCGAGCGGTTGCTGGAGCGCGGCGAGGCAATCCTGCGCGACGCCGCGGAGCCGGCCGCCACCGTCGGCCTGCGCCACTGCCAGGGGATGCTGGCGGTCGCGCGCGGTCGCTTCGACGACGCGCTCGCGGCGTTCCGCGAGGCCGAGCGGCTGACCGGCACGCTGCGCGCGCCGCACTTCGTCACCCCGGTCGCGCGCCACTGGCAGCTGCGCTGCCGGCTCGCCCTGGGGATGACCGAGCCGGTCCGCGCCGCTCTCGGCGCGGCCGGTGAGGACGCCGCATGGCGCAACCTGCGCGGCCGCCTCTGCCTGGCCGAGGACGACGCCGAAGGGGCCGTCGAGGCGGTGGCGCCCGTGCTCGCGGGCACCTCGTTCGCGCTCCACGTCAACCTCGAGATCGAGGCGCACCTGCTCGACGCGCTCGCGCGCCGGCGGCTCGGCGAGCCGGAGGCGGCCGAGCGCAGCGTCGAGCGCGCGCTCGAGCTGGGCGAGCCGCAGGGCCGCGTCTGGATCGTGCTGACGATCCCCGGCGCCCGGGCGCTGCTCGAGGCCCATCCCGTCCACCGCACCCGCCACGCCGCGTATCTGAAGCTGCTGCTCGACCACCTCTCGGGCGACGAGCCGGCTGACGCGCCGCGGGCCGACCTCGCCGAGCCGCTCAGCGAGCGCGAGCTCGCAGTCCTGCGGTTCCTGCCGACCAACCTCTCGGCCGCCGAGATCGGCAGCGAGCTCTTCCTGTCGGTCCATACGGTCAAGACGCACATGCGCAAGCTGTACGCGAAGCTCGACGTCCACACGCGCGCCGAGGCGGTGCAGACCGGGCGCGCGCTCGGTCTGCTGGCGCCCGCGCGGCGCGGCTGACTGCCCGACAGCTCGCACCGCATCTCGACCCCGCTCGGAGAGCACGGGGCCGACCCCTCGTGGCGTCGGGTGAGGCACGTTCATACGGGTCGTGTGATGACGCGTCATACGTGTGACCGGGAGGCTGCCGCGCCATGCCCACCACCCACTACGAGATCACGGTCCGCGGCCGGATGAGCCCCGCGCTGGTCGAAGGCTTCGACGGCCTCAGCGCGACCGCCTCCGGCGCCAACACCGTCCTGCGCGGCGAGATCGCCGACCAGTCCGCCCTGTACGGCGTGCTCGAGCGAGTCGAGTCGCTCGGGCTCGAGCTCATCGGCGTCCACCGCCGCTCCTGAGGTCCTCCATGTCATCGCTTCTGAACCGCATCGCGGTTTTCTCCGCGCGCCACCGCGCGCTCGTCATCGGCGTCTGGGTCGTGCTGCTCGTCGGCATCGGCTTCGCGAGCCATGCCGCCGGCACGAAGTACTCGAGCAGCGCCGAGGTCGCCGGCTCGGACAGCCAGGCCGCCAACGACATCATGGCCCGCTCGTTCGACGAGAACCTCTCCGACGCCAGCCCGATCGTGTTCCACGCCGAGACGGGCAAGATCACCGACGCCGAGCACCAGCCGACCGTCGAGGCCTCGTTGAAGGCCGTCGCAGGCGAGGAGAACGTCGCCAGCGTCGGCGAGCTCGTCGTCTCCGAGGACGGCCAGACCGCCTACGCCACCGTCCTGCCGGACACCGCGCTCGGCGACCTGTCGGTCGAGGACGCCGAGGCGATCCTCGAGACCGCGCAGGCGCCCGCCGAGGGCTCCGACGTGCAGGTCGAGGCCGGCGGCCAGCTCGGCACCAAGCTCTCCAAGCCCGAGGGCAAGACCTCGGAGCTCATCGGCATCGCCGCCGCGATGCTGATCCTCGTCCTCGTGTTCGGGACTGTCACCGCGATGGTGCTCCCGATCGCCGTCGCCATCTTCGGCCTGATCTGCGGACTCAGCCTCGTCTCCCTGCTGGGCCACGTCGTCTCCGTGCCGGACGTTGCGCCGACCGTGGCGTCGATGATCGGCCTCGGGGTCGGCATCGACTACTCGCTGTTCATCGTCACGCGCGCCCGCTCGGCCCGCCACGACGGGATGAGCGTGCCGGACGCGATCGGCCATGCGGCGGCGACCTCCGGCAGCGCGGTCGCGTTCGCCGGCGGCACCGTCGTGATCGCCCTGCTGTCGCTCGCCGTCTCTGGCGTGTCGCTGATCACCGTGCTCGGCCAGGCCGCTGCGATCGTCGTGGTCGTCGCCGTGCTCGCGTCGATGACGCTGCTGCCCGCCCTCCTCGGGCTGTGCGGCGACGGCATCGAGCGGCTGCGCGTCGGCCGCGATCGGCGCCCGACGCTCGGCCACTCGAAGTACTGGCAGAAGTGGGGCGAGCGTCTGTCCCGCCGGCCCGGCCTGTTCGCCGTCGCGTCCGTCGCGCTGCTGCTCGCGCTCACCGCCCCGGTGACGAACCTCGGCCTCGGCCTCACCGACCAGTCGAGCGCGCCGGAGTCGACCACGTCGCGGCAGGCCTACGACCTGATGACCGAGAACTTCGGCGCGGGCTCCAACGGCGCGCTGCTGGTCACCGCCAATGTCGACGGTCCCGAGGATCCGGAGCTCGCCGAGCTCCACGACGGGCTCGTGGCGAGCGGCGACGCGCAGTCGGTCAGCGAGCCGCAGATCTCGAAGGACGGCACCGCCGCCCTCATCAGCGTGATCCCGAAGGGCTCGCCGACGTCGGACGCCACCAGCGACCTCGTCGACACCACGCGCGACGAGATCATCCCGGCGAGCGGCGCCGACGCCCACGTGGGCGGCTCGACCGCTCAGCAGCTCGACCTGGCCGACCTGATCGGACAGCGGCTGCCGCTGATCATCGGCGTCGTGGTCGGCCTCAGCATGCTGCTGCTGCTGATCGCGTTCCGCTCGGTCGTCGCCCCGATCCAGGCCGCGTTCGTGAACCTCCTCGCCGTCGGTGCCGCCTACGGCATCGTCACCGGCGTCTTCCAGGAGGGCCTCGGCGCCACCGCCATCGGGCTCGACGGAGCGATCCCGGTCGTCTCCTACGTCCCGATGATGCTGTTCGCGATCCTCTTCGGGCTCGCGATGGACTACCAGGTGTTCCTCCTCAGCCGCGTGCGCGAGGAGATCGACGCCGGTAAGTCGCCGCGGCGCGCGGTCATCGAAGGACTGGCCGGCACCGGCAAGGTCATCGCGTCGGCGGCGGCGATCATGGTCGCGGTCTTCGCCAGCTTCATCCTCAACGGCGATCCGACCGTCAAGGAGTTCGGCGTCGGCCTTGCGGCGGCGATCCTCATCGCCGGCAGCATGGTCTGCGTCCTCCTGCCCGCCGTGATGCTGCTGATGGGCCGCCACACCTGGTGGCTGCCGCGCTGGCTGGACCGCGTCCTGCCCGACATCAGCATCGAAGGCCCCTCGGAGCCGCAGCCGCAGGCGGCCTGAGCTCTCTCACCCACCCGCAGTTCTCCCCGATCCCCCCACCCCAAGGAGTCACCCATGTCCGCTACCACCATCACGCCTGACGCGCCGGTCGAGTCGACCCGCGCCAAGGTGCTCCCCGCGCTGATCGGCGGCGGGTCCGCCGTGGCCGTCCTGGCCGCCCTCGCGATCGCCCTCTGGCCGGCCTCGGAGGCCGACAAGGCGCGTACCGACGGCGAGCAGCTCGGCGAGGCGGTCTCCGCCGTGTACGCCGCGGAGAGCGCGTCCGAGGTCAACGCCGCGCTCGCCGACGTCCACCGCGAGGCGCTCGACACCCGCGAGCACGCCGGCGACGCCGTCGCCGACCAGGTCAACGCCCAGGCGGACGCGCTCGACCGCGCGGCCGACGGCTTCGTCGGCATGTACGCCTCCGACAACGAGTTCGATGCCGACCTCTACCAGTACGAGCTCGAGGTCGCGGTCGACGACCTGGCCGATAACGCGGAGGAGTTCCGCACCACCGGCCCGGAGGTCCAGCAGGCGTTCTGGGACGGCTTCGAGTCGACCCTCGACAAGGGCTGATCCGGCCATGAACCCCGTCCACCACGCGCGCCGCTGGAAGACACTGGCGGTGCTGTCGCTGAGCCTCGTGATCATCGGGCTCGACAACACGATCCTCAACGTGGCGCTGCCGAGCCTGCAGGAGGAGTTCGACGCCTCCTCGTCCACGCTCCAGTGGATCGTCGACTCCTACCTGCTGGTCTTCGCCGGCCTCCTGCTCACCATGGGCACGCTCGGCGACCGCTTCGGCCGCAAGCTCGCCCTGCAGTCCGGGCTGGTGCTGTTCGGCGGCGGGAGCCTGGCGGTGCTCGTGGTGGACTCTGCGACCGGGCTCATCGCGGTTCGCGCCGCGATGGGCCTCGGCGCGGCGCTGATCATGCCGGCCACGCTGTCGATCATCACCAACGTCTTCCCGCGCGAGGAGCGAGCCAAGGCGATCGGCGTGTGGTCGGGAATGGCGTCGATCGGCGTCGGGCTCGGCCCGTTCTTCGGCGGGCTGCTGCTCGAGTACTTCGACTGGAGCGCGGTGTTCCTGCTCAACGTCCCGGTCGCCGCCGTCGCGCTCGCCGCCGGCCTCGTGCTCGTGCCGGAGAGCCGCGACCCGGAGCCGGGCGCGTTCGACGTCCCGGGCGCGGTGCTGTCCGTGGCCGCGCTCGTCACGCTCGTCTACGCGGTCATCGAGGCTCCCGAGCGCGGCTGGACGGATCCCCTGATCGTCACCAGCTTCGCGGTCGCCGCCGTGCTGGCCGTCGCGTTCGTGATCTGGGAGCGCCGCGCCAAGGCGCCGATGCTCGACCTCACGCTCTTCCGCAACCCGCGCTTCACGGTCGCGTCGGGCGCGATGAGCATCGCGTTCTTCTCGCTGTTCGGCGCGACGTTCGCGCTCACGCAGTTCCTGCAGGACGCGCACGGCTACTCGGCGCTCGAGGCGGGCGCCGCCATGATCCCGCTCGCCGGCGGCCTGCTCGCGGGGGCGATCTCGAGCGTGAAGCTCGCCGCCCGCTTCGGGACCACGCGCGTCGTGGTCGCCGGGATGCTCGCGCTCGGTGCGCTGCTCGGCGTCACGGTCTTCTGGACCGCCGGCATGGCCTACGCCCCGATCGGCTGCTGGTTCTTCGCCCTCGCGATGGCGCTCGGCTGGATCGCCGGGCCTGCCACCGACTCGGTGATGGGCGCGGTGCCGGAGCAGAAGTCGGGCGTGGCGTCAGCGATGAACGACGTCACGCGCCAGGTCGCGGGCGCGCTCGGCACCGCCGTCATCGGCTCGCTGATCACGTCCCTCTACGGGGCGCGGGTCAGCGACTCGGTTGCGTCCTTGCCGGAGCAGGCCCGCGTGGCCGCGGAGGATTCGATCGGCCAGGCGAACGCGGTCGCCGCCGAGCTGCCGGCGTCGGAGGGCGCGCGCGTGGTCGCCGCGGCCGCCGACGCCTTCACGACCGCCATGGGCATCGGCTTCGTCGTCGCCGGCGCCTGTGCGGTGCTCGGCGCGGTCGCGGTGCGGCGGTGGCTCCCCGCCCACCACCGCGACGACCGCGCCGAGCTGGAGCTCGTGCCTACGGCGCCTGCCACGCCTCCTGCGTCTGCGGGTTGGAGTGCGACCACGTCTCGGCGCGCCGCGTGAGCCGTGCGAGGTCGCCGCTGGGCCGGTAGACGTCGACGCCTCGGTTCGACGTCCGCCGGTTCAGCCCGCTGTTGGAGATGATGCGGCCGTTGTACCAGTACGACGACCACTCGTCGGCCTGGCCGGTCGCGTCGTCGAGGTCCGCGAACGCCACCTCGTGGATCTGATCGAGGTCGGTGAAGTCGAGCACCGTGACGCCGCCCTGGTAGTAGGCCGCGGTCATGAGGTCGCGATGCTTGACCGGGATCACCGACGCGTTGTGCGACACGCAGACCTCGGTGCCATGATGTCCTTCTTGCCCAGGACCTGGAAGTCGTGGCACGCCTGGAAGTTGTCGAACGCGTTCTGCGACGGCGTGTCATCCGCGAGCGGCTGCTCCTTGAGCTGCGACGTGAACTCGCCGCCCGGCGCCGACACCTTGATGATCGAGATCTTCTTGTGCGGCTTGCGGCACGGCCGGTAGTCGCCCGGACCCGTCGCCCCATCCGGCGTGATGCTGCTGCCGGCCAGCGGATACGAGGCCACGTAGATGTACGCTCGCTTGCCGTCCGGGATCAGCGTGTGCGTGTGCGAGCCGCAGGCCGTCTGGATCATGTCGATGAACTGCGGCTGCGCCGGGTTCGTGACGTCGAAGACCCGGACGCCCTCGTAGCCGACCCGGCCGCCGTTCACGATCGGCGCGTTGACGCTCGAGCAGTCCTCGGCCGTCTGGGCGGTGTCGATCGACTGGAAGAGGAACGTCTTGCCGCCCATGCGGTGGAACGAGACGTCGTTCTGCGGGCGGTTGCACCCGAAACATATCCCCCTCCCGTGGGATCGTTCATGGATGCGCAAGCGGCGCACCCCCTGCCGGAGGCGACCAAATCAGCCGCCGTTTCCGGGAGCTCTGACGCCGGGTAATGGCTCGGTCGGGCGATGAGCGAGCCGTACCGCATCCTGCTCTTCGACATCGACGGCACGCTGGTGTCGACCGGCGGTGCCGGTGCGGTGGCGTGGAAGCGCGCGTTCGAGGAGCTGCACGGGATCCCGGCGGACATCGGCCAGTTCACCGACGCGGGCATGACGGACCCGGACGTCGGCGCGCGCACGTTCGAGGCCGTGATCGGCCGCGAGCCGACGCCGCACGAGCTGGCGCTCGTGGTTCAGCGGCGGCTCGAGCATCTGCCCGAGGCGGTGGCCGAGAGCAAGGGCTACCGCGTCCTGCCTGGCGTCCCCGAGCGGCTCCGCCAGCTCAGCCGGGCCGGGCATCTGCTCGGGATCATCACCGGCAACGGCGACGGCGCGGCGCACATCAAGCTCGCCCGAGGCGACCTCAACCGCTGGTTCACGTTCGGCGCGTACGCCAGCGCCGGCCTCGACCGTCCGGGCATCGTTCGCCAGGCGATCGCGCGGGGCGAGGCGATGCTCGGCCGGGACGTCCCGAACACCGAGATCTACGTCGTCGGCGACACCCCGCTCGACATCTCGGCGGCCCACGCGGCGGGATGCACTGCGATCGCAGTGGCGACGGGGCACTACGACAGCGCGGCGCTGCGCGAAGCGGGCGCCGACCACGTGCTGGAGACGCTCGAGGAGGAGCTCCCGCTCGAGCCGTGACGACGCCGCGGCGCCTAAAGGCGATCGAAGACGAACAGGGCGCGCGACATCAGGGTCCGGCTCCGAAGGTGTCGCACGCGGACGGCTTGCCCTGCTCGAAGCCCGTGGTCAGCCACTGCTGGCGCTGGCGGGATGAGCCGTGGGTCCAGTCCTCCGGGGTGATCGTGCCGGTGGCGAGGTGCTGCTGGAAGTCGCTGCCCACTACGGCGGCGGCACGCAGCGCGTCCTCGAGGTCCTCTTGCCGGAGCTGGCCTTGTCGGTAGCGGGAGTGCTTCCAGATGCCGGCAAGGCAGTCGGCCTGCAGCTCGAACCGCACGGAGCGGGCGTTCGCGCCTGCGGCGTCCTGCTGGTCGGCCGCCGCGAGGCGTTGCGTGATGCCGAGCAGCGTCTGGACATGATGGGCGACCTCATGGGCGACCACGTAGGCTTGCGCGAAGTCGCCGAGCCGCACACCGACCCTGCGCGAGAGCACGTCGAAGAACAGGAGGTCGAGATAGACGCCGGCGTCGGCTGGGCAGTAGAACGGGCCGACGTTCGCGCTTTGGGTGCCGCAGGCAGTGTCGACCTGGTCACGGAAGATCGTGATCCGGGCTGGCGCTTAGTCGACGCCGGCCGCTTCGAACTCGCGTCTCCACATCGCCTGGACGTCATCGAAGACGGCCGTCAGGAACGCGCTCCCGCCGGTGCCGTCCACCGATGCCGGCGGGCGGGTCGACGTGGTCGCCTCGGGCACTTCCGGCAGCCGATCGAGATCGGCCTCGGCACCGGTGGCCGTCGCGGTCGCGGTGGCCGTCGGCGTGGCGGTGGCCTGACCGCTTTGTTCTGACGAGGAACCACACCCGGCGACCGCAAGCGCCGCGCCGATCAGCACGGCGCCGAGCCACCTCACAGCGCGTACCGCAGGATCGCCGCGCGGGTCATCGCTGGCTCGTCCCGCCCCACTCCTCCGGCGCCACGTCCCGCAGCGTCTCCGAGAAGATCCAGCGGTGTCCCGCGGGGTCTTCGGCTTCGTACTGGCGCTCGCCGTACTCGAAGTCCGTCGGCTCCATGAGGATGCGGGCGCCGTGGGCCCGGGCGTGCTCGCAGTGGGCCGTCGCGTCCTCCACGCGGACCACGACCGAGTGCGTCTCCTCGCCGGGGCGGGGCGGGCGGCGGTCGTGGCGGACGTCGCCGACGATCAGGCCGCCGTCGCCGAAGCTGAGCTGAGACCGGTGGTTCTCGCCGATCCGGACGCGCTCGACGAAGCCGAACGCGGCCTGCAGCCACTCCACGGCCTCCCGCACGTCCGGGTAGACGAGCACCGGGATCACCGACGCCGATGGGATCGAGCGATTGCTCCTCAACGACGCCGAGTCTAGATTCCGACTCGTGGCCACGCTCTTCGGTGACCAGGAGCGCTACGCGGCGGGTCTGACGCAGGTGGCCCACGGCACGCACGCGTGGCTGCAGCCCAACGGCGCGTGGGGCGAGTCGAACGCCGGGCTCGTCATCGGTGACGGCGAGTCGCTGCTCGTGGACACGCTCTGGGATCTGCGGCTCACGCGCCGGATGCTCGACGCGATGGCGCCGCTGCTGGCGGACGCGCCGATCCGCACGCTCGTGAACACGCACGGCGACGGTGACCACTGGTTCGGCAACGAGCTGGTCGGGACCGACGACATCGTCGCCGCCGCGGCCGCCGTGGCGCACGAGATGAAGGCGGTCACGCCCGGCTCGATGCTCGCGTTGCGACGGCTCGGCGGAGCACTGGAGCGCGCGGGCCGCGGCTCGCTCGCCGCGAGCGGCAAGTTCCTCCGCGGCATGGCCGGCCCGTACGACCATCGCGGCATCTCGCTCAAGCGCCCCACGTGCACGTTCTCGGGTCGGCTTCAGCTCGATATCGGAGGCCGAGCGATCGAGCTGATCGAGGTCGGGCCGGCGCACACGCACGGCGACCTGATCGTTCACGTCCCCGACGCGCGGGTCGTGTTCGCCGCCGACGTCGTGTTCAACGGCTCGACGCCCGTGATGTGGGTCGGGCCGCTCGAGAACTGGCTGCGCGCGCTCGACACGATCGAGGCGCTCGAGCCGGACGTCGTGGTTCCCGGGCACGGGCCCGTGACCGACGTCGCCGGGCTCGCCACGCTGCGCGAGTACTGGACCTACCTCGACGCCGCCGCCCGCCCGCGCCTCCAGGCCGGCGCGAAGCCGACGGCGGTCGCGCGCGAGATCGTGACCTCGGCCGAGTACCCGTTCGACGAGTGGGAGTGCCCGGAGCGGGCCGTGATCAACGTCCATACGCTGGAGCGCCACCGGAGTGGGGGATCGGAGCCTCGCGGCCCGCGCGTCGTCCGGATCCTGGCCGCCGTGGGCCGGCTCGCCGCAGAGCTCCCCGGCCGAACGCCCGCCTCGCTCCACCCTGCGGCCTGAGGTGGACAACCCGCGGATCGCCGACCGCCTCGATGCGTTCGCGTCGCTGCTCGAGCTAGCGGACGCGAGCCCGTACATGGTGCGCGCCTACCGCCGTGCCGCCGAGATGATCCGTGGCACGGCGGTCCCGGTCGCCGAGTTCGTGCGGTCGGGCCGGGTCCGCGAGCTGCGCGGCATCGGCTCCGGGATCGAGGCGCGGCTGCGCGAGCTCGTCGAGACCGGCGACATCGCGGAGCTCGCCGAGCTCGAGCGCGAGCTCGCGCCCGGCCTCGTCGGCCTCGGCCGCTACCTCGGGCTCACCGCGAAGCGGTCGGTCGAGATCGCGCGGGCGCTCGGCGTGCGCACGCCCGAGGAGCTGCGCGAGGCGGCGGCCGCCGGCCGCCTCAAGACCGTGCCGGGGATCGGGCCGAAGACCGAGGCGCAGATCCTCGAGGCGCTGGCGCGCGAGGTCGAGCCGCGGCCGCAGCGCGGACTCCTGCTCAACCGCGCCTGGGAGCTCGTCGGCGGCGTCGCGGCCGCGCTCGACGGCGAGCCCGCCGGCGACGTGCGGCGCTGGCGCCACTCCTGCGAGCTGCTGGCGGTGGTCTGCGCCGCAAAGGATCCGCGCGCCGCGCTGGAGGGCTTCGCCGCGCTGCCCCAGATCGTGGCCGTGGTCGAAAGTGGGGAGCGCCGGGCGGTGGGGGTGACCGTCGAGGGCGTGCCGGTCGAGCTCGTCGCAGCCGAGCCGGAGCGCTACGGCACCGCGCTGGTACGCGCGACCGGCTCGTCCGCCTACGTCGCCGCGCTCGAGCCGCTGCCGGAGGCGTCCGACGAGCCGGCGGTCTACCGCGCGCTCGGCATCGCCTGGTGCCCGCCCGAGCTGCGCGAGGAGCCGTTCCGCGGCGAGCCGCCGGCGTTGCTCGAACTGGCCGACATCCGCGGCGACCTCCACTGCCACACGACGTGGACCGACGGGCGGGCGAGCGTGGAGGAGATGGGTCGCGCCGCGCGAGAGCGCGGCTACGAGTACGTAGCGATCTGCGACCACACCCCGGCCGTGGGCGCCGTCCGCGGGCTCACCGCCGACGACGTCCGCCGGCAGGGCGAGGAGATCGCCGCCGCCAACGAGGTCCTGGCGCCGTTCCGCGTGCTGCGCGGGATCGAGTGCGACGTCCTCCCCGACGGCCGGCTCGATCTCCCCGACGACGTCCTGGCCGAGCTCGACTGGGTGCAGG
>JBKOYW010000541.1:0-3243 GCA_046744275.1 Actinomycetota bacterium | reverse complement strand
CGCCGACCCCGGTCGGCGCGCGGTAGGAGCCGAACGCCTCGCGCAACGCGCCGGCCCACTCGCCCGTCGTCACGCCGGCGCGGGCGGCCGCGATCGTCGCCGGCATGATGTTCTCGTCGCTCGCCGCGACGCGCCCCAACTCCTCGAGCGCCGCAGACACGTCGCCGCGCGAGGCGCGCCAGCGCTCGAGCCCGTCCCGAGCCTCCTGCTCGACGGCGGGATCGACCACCATGATCCCGCCGTCGGCGGTCAGCGGCGACGGCTCGGTCTCCTCGAAGCGGTTGACACCGACCATCACCTGCTCGCCGGACTCGATCCGGCGGATCCGCTCACGGTGCGACTCGACCAGCGCCGCCTTCATGTACGGCACGGCCTCGACGGCGCCGCCCTGCTCGTCGACGCGCGCCATCTCCTCCCGCGCCCCGGAGAGCAGCTCGGCCACGAGCCCGTTCATGACCACCGAGCCCTCGAAGATGTCGGGGTACTCGAGCAGGTCGGTCTCGTACGCCAGCACCTGCTGGATCCGCAGCGACCACTGCTGGTCCCACGGCCGCGGCAGGCCGAGCGCCTCGTTCCAGGCCGGGAGCTGGATCGCGCGCGCCCGCGCGTTGCGGCCCAAGGTCACGGCCAGCGCCTCGAGCACGATCCGCTGCACGTTGTTCTCCGGCTGCGCCTCGGTCAGCCCGAGCGAGTTGACCTGCACGCCGTAGCGGAAGCGCAGATCGCGCTCGTCGGCCACCCCGTAGCGCTCCCGGCCGAGCTGCTCCCACAGGATCGCCATCGCGCGCAGCTTCGCGTGCTCCTCGACGAACCGCACGCCGGCGTTGACGAAGAACGAGATCCGCCCGAACACCGCGCCGATGCGGTCCTGAGGCACCCGCTCGCGCACGGCGTCGAGGACCGCGATCGCGGTTGACATGGCGAACGCGATCTCCTGCACCGGCGTCGCTCCCGCCTCCTGGAGGTGGTAGGAGCAGATGTTGACCGGGTTCCAGCGCGGGACGTGCTCGACCGTGTACGCGACGGTGTCGGCGATCAGCCGCATCGACGGGCCGGGCGGGAACGCGTAGGTCCCGCGCGAGAGGTACTCCTTGATGATGTCGTTCTGGGTCGTCCCGTTCAGCGCGGCGGGCTCGATCCCGTTCTCCTCGGCCACCACGATGTAGAGCGCGAGCAGCCACGCGGCGGTCGCGTTGATCGTCATCGACGTGTTCATCCGATCGAGCGGGATGCCGTCCATCAGGGCGTGCATGTCGCCCTTGTGAGCCACCGGCACGCCGACCTTGCCGACTTCGCCGCGCGCCAGCTCGTGGTCGGCGTCGTAGCCCGTCTGGGTCGGCAGGTCGAACGCCACCGACAGCCCCGTCTGGCCCTTGGCGAGGTTGCGCCGGTACAGCTCGTTGGACCGCCGGGCCGTCGAATGGCCGGCATAGGTCCGCATCATCCAGGGCTTGTCGGGCTCGGGGAGGCGGTGGCTCATTGCAACTGATTCTGCCGTAGCCTGCGCGGGCGATGCGGCAGATCGACGTGCACCACCGCGGCCGGGAGAAGGTCATCGCATGTTTCGAGGTCGACGGGATCCTCGTCGATCCGGGGCCGCAGTCGTGCGAGGACACGCTGCTGGAGGCGCTCGACGGCGAGGTCCCGAAGGCGCTGCTCCTCACGCACATCCACTTCGACCACGCCGGCGCTTCCGGCGCCCTGGTACGCCGCTGGCCGGACCTCGACGTCTACGTCCACGAGCGCGGCGCGCCGCACCTGGCGAGCCCTGAACGGCTGGTCGCGAGCGCCGCGCGGCTCTACGGCGGGGAGGACGGGCTGCGCGAGACCTGGGGCGAGGTCGTCCCGGTGCCGGAAGAGCGCCTGAAGGTCCTGTCCGGGGGCGAGACCGTCCTCGGCTTCCGCGTCGAGTACACCCCCGGCCACGCCTCGCACCACGTGTCGTACCTGCACGAGGAGACCGGCACGGCGTTCGTCGGCGACATGGCCGGCGTGCGGATCCCGCCGTACGGCCTGACCTTGGCGCCGACGCCTCCGCCCGACATCGACGTCGAGGCGTGGGACCGCTCGCTCGAGACGATCGCCGCGTGGGAGCCGAAGGCCCTCGCGCTGACGCACTTCGGCACCGCCGGCGACCCGGCCGCCCAGCTCGACGCGGTGCGCGAGGCCTTGCACTGGCAGGCCGACCTCGCCGCGGAGCACGACAAGGACGGCTTCATGGCCGCATTGCACGAGCGCGTGGCCGACCGCGCGCCCGACGAGGTCGCCGCCGTCGAGCAGGCCGCGCCGCTCGATCACCTCTTCCTCGGTCTTGAGCGTTGGCATAGCAAGAGGGGGTAAGACCGGCGCATGACCTCCGAGGTCGTAGAGGTCCCAAAGGTCCGCGAGCCCGGCTCAGGCCTGGACGACAACTGGCGCGTGATCGTCCTCAACGACGACCACAACACGTTCGACCACGTCGCCCACACGCTGGCGCGCACCATCCCGGGCATCACGGTGGCCGGCGGCTACGCGCTCGCCGACACGATCCACAACACCGGCCAGGCGATCGTCTGGTCGGGCGTCAAGGAGACCGCCGAGCTGTACTGGGAGCAGCTCGAGCAGGCGGGCCTGACGATGGCCCCGCTCGAACAGGGTTAACCGACCTCGTTGCGCTCCAGCGCGCCCGCGATCACGCGGTCGAACCACGTGTAGACGAGCGGGACCTGGTACCAGCTCGTGTAGTCGGCCCGCCACTCGTTGAACTCCGGCCCGTACCAGTAGGCCTCGAAGTCCGACTTGTTCTCCCAGTGGGAGAACTGCCAGAAGCGGTAGCGGTCGTCGTTGGAGCGCATCACCTCGTAGTCGGTGGCCCCGTAGCGCAGGCAGACCGGCGCGATCTCCTTGAGCGCGACCTCGAACTGGTCGCCGCGGAACACCGTCACGTACCAGGGGACGTTCACGACGCCGGCCATCAGGCTCCCACCTCCGCCCGGATCGCCCCCGGGCCGTCCGCAGTCTTACCGAGCCCCTCCGACTCCGCGCCGACGAGGATCGCGATCTTGCCGAGGTGCGCGTTGTCCATCATCAGCTGGTGCGCCTCGGCGACCTGGTCGAAGCTCATGGTCCTCCAGAGTACGGGACGGATGGCTCCTGACTCGATCAGCTCGTTCGCCTTGTGGCACTCGTACGCGTTGGCGAAGTGCGAGCCGATGATCTGCTTCTGGCGCATCCACAGGTAGCGGACGTCGAAGTCGAGGTCGT
>JBKOYW010000240.1:0-8609 GCA_046744275.1 Actinomycetota bacterium | reverse complement strand
GCACTGGACCGGCGGCGCGTACCTCCCCGCGGAGACGCCGCCCGGCCACCCGTGGGTGGGGGTGGTGGCGGGCGCCGTGGCGGACGAGCGCGGCGGCGCGCCGGCGATCGCAGGCGTGCCTTGGGGAGCCGACATGCGGCTGTTCAGCGCCCGCGGCATCCCGTGCGTGATGGCCGGCACGAGCGGCATCGAGCGTGCCCACGCGGTCGACGAATGGGTGGCCGTGGACGAGCTGGCCGCGCTGGCGCGCGTGCTGGTTCGGGCCGTGCTCCGGGTACCATCGTCCGCCGTGAGGGAGGGGGACTCGTGAGGCGGTGGTTGGTGCTCGGCGTGCTCGTCGCGGCGCTCGTGGGCTGCGGCGGCGACGACGGCGGCGGCTCCACGGCGCCGGCGGCCGACCTCGCCGTCCCCTGGGTCGATCCCGACGGCGACGCGCCGATCGTGGGATCGCTGAGCGTCAACCCGGCCGACGCCTCGCTCTTCATGGGCACCAACACCGGCCTGTTCCGGGTCCCCGAGGGCGCATCGAAGCCGGAGAAGCTCGTCGGCACGCTGAAGACGCCCGACGGCTCGGGGAAGGTTTCCGAGGCGCTCGTCGTGAGGTTCGTGGGTCCCGACGAGCTGCTGGGCTCCGGCCATCCGTCGGCGGGCGCGGCGCTCCCGCCGGCGCTCGGGCTGATCCGCTCCGACGACGCCGGCAAGACCTGGTCGTCGGTGTCCGAGATGGGCACCGCCGACTTCCACGCGATCGAGCCGACCGGCGACGAGATCGTCGCGACGCTGTTCCAGCAGGCGCAGGTGCTCGTCTCCAACGACGACGGCCGCACGTGGGCGACGCGCGCGGCGCCGCTTCCGCTCGTCGCGCTCGAGGTGAACCCCGACGACCCGCAGCACTGGATCGGCTCCACCGAGCGGGGGATCTTCGTGTCGGAGGACGGCGGCGAGACGTGGCGCCAGCGCGATCCGACGCCGAACGTCCGGTTCGCCTGGGCCGACAGCGGCGAGCTCTACCGGATCGACCCCGGCGGGCCGGTCAAGGTGAGCACCGACGGCGGCGAGAGCTGGGAGGACCGCGGGTCGACCGGCGGCGAGCCGCAGGCGATGACCGTCGGCGAGGACGGCACGGTCTACGTCGCGCTGATCGACGGCACGCTGAAGGTGTCCGACGATGGCGGCAAGACGTTCACGGACCAGGTCCGAGGCGGCGGCTAGATACGGCCCGCGTCGCGGGCGGCTTCCTCGGCGGCGTCGAGCTGGCGCTCGACGATGTCGAGCCCGCGGTCCCAGAAGCCCGGGTCGGCGAGGTCGACGCCGACGATCTTGCCCAGGTCCTCGGGGCTGCGCGAGCCGCCGGCCGCGAGCAGTTCGAGGTAGGCGGGCACGAAGCTCTCACCCTGCTCCTCGTAGCGCCCGTAGACCGCCAGCGCGAGCAGCTGGCCGTAGGCGTAGGCGTAGACGTAGCCCGGCGTGCCGATGAAGTGCGGCACGTACGACCACCACGAGCGGTAGCCGTCCGTGACCTCGACGGCGTCGCCGAGCAGCTCGGTCTGGGACTCGGCCCACAGCTCGCCGATCCGCTCGATCGCGAGCTCGCCGCGCTCGCGGCGCTCGGTGTGCGCGAGGTGCTCGAAGCGGTTCATCGCCACCTGGCGGAAGACGGTCGCGATCGAGCCCTCGATGCTCTCGGCCAGCAGCGCGAGGCGCGACTCCGGCGTATCGGCCTCCTCGAGCAGCCGCCCGAAGACGAGCGTCTCGCCGAACACGCTCGCGGTCTCCGCCATCGTCAGCGGCGTCGCCATGTGGAAGATCCCCTGGGCGGCGCCGAGCGCGGCGTGGACGCCGTGGCCGAGCTCGTGCGCGAGCGTGAGCACGTCGCGCCGCGTGTAGGTGTAGTTGAGCAGCACGAACGGGTGCGACGACGGCACCGTGTAGGCGCAGAACGCGCCGCCGCGCTTGTTCGGGCGCACCGGAGCGTCGATCCACGACTCGTCGAAGAAGCGCTGCACGAGCGCGCCCAGGTCGTCGGAGAACGCGCGGTAGGAGCTGAGCACGGTCTCCTTCGCGCGCGACCACTCGACGTGCTCCTGCTCCTCGGTGACCGCCGCCATCCGATCGTAGTCGGCGAGGCGGTCGACGCCGAGCAGCCGCGCCTTCAGGCGGTACCACCGGCGCGTCACCTCGTAGCGCGAGCGGACCGCGGAGATCAGCGCCTCGACCGACTCGTCCGACGCCTCGTTGGCGAGGTTGCGGCTCGCGAGCCAATGCGGGTACTTGCGCAGCCGGTCCTCGACCATCTTGTCGGCGAGCAGCGTGTTCAACACGTACGCGCGCGTGCGCAGGCCGGGCTGGAGCGCCGTCGTCACGCGCTCGGCGGCGTCGCGGCGGACGTCGCGGTCGGGCGCGAACAGCCGCGCCAGCGCGACCTCGAGCGAGACCGGCTCGGCGCCGTCCTCGAGCTCGACGGTGATGCCGGACGCCTGCTCCTCGAACAGCCGCGTCCACGCCGTGCGGCCGGTCAGCGCCTTCTCGGCGAGGATCTTCTCCTCCGGCTCGGAGAGCAGGTGCGGGCGGTAGCGGCGGGCGGTGCGCAGGTGGTGGCGGGCGAAGTCGAGCCCGTCGGCGGCGAGCAGCTCCTCGGCCCGGTCGTCGTCGAGCGCCGCCCACTCGAGCTCGAAGAACAGCAGCGTGGTCTCGATCCCGGTTGCGCCCTCCTGCAGCTTCTGGAGCAGCGCGCCGCGCGCGGGATCGGCCGTGTCGCCGGAGAAGTTCAGCATCGCGTACGAGCCGGCGCGGCCGAGCAGCTCCTGGAGCGCCTCGAGCCCGTGCATGGCGGCCACGAGCCCGGGGCCGTCGAGCTCGGCGATCTTGCCGGCGTGTGCGGCGGCGAACGCGTCGGCGCGCCGCTGGGCCTCGGCGACCATCCCGGTGACGGCCGCGTCCGGGTCGTCCGCGCCTCCGTCGAGCAGGGGGGCGAGGTCCCAGGCGACGGCCTGGAGGTCGGGATCGGTGACGTCGGGCGCGGTCATGGCGCCCAACGGTATCGAGCCGCTATCCGTGCAGCGTGCCGCTCGCCGCTCCGGCGCGCAGGCCGTCGAGCACGATCGCCAGGTGGCGGCGCCACGCGTCGGGCACCGGATGCTCCATCGCGGCCGCGCTGCCGACGCCGCACATCAGCAGCCCGACGTCCTCGACCATCGCGTCGGCCCGCATCACGCCGGCGGCCTTGCAGCGGTCCATCAGCTCGCCGGTCGTGATCAGGAGGTCCTCCTTGCCGGGGCACGTGCGCGCCGGGCCGGTACGAACGGCCGCGAGGATCTCCGTGAACGCGCGGTCGCCGGCGGTCTTCTCCGCGCCGAACCACATCGCGCGGGTGAACGCCTCCCACGGGTCGTCGAGCGTGAGCAGGGTGCGCACGTAGACGGCCACGACGGCGAACACCTCGTCGCTGAGCGCGTTGAGGAGCGCCTCCTTGGTCGGGAAGTGGCGGTAGACGGTGCCGACGCCGACGTCCGCGCGGCGCGCCACGTCGTCCATCTGGGCGTCGACGCCCTGCTCGGCGAAGACCGCCCGGGCCGCCGCGAGCACCTTCTCGCGGTTGCGCCGGGCGTCGGCGCGAAGCGGTTTCTCTAGTGTCTCGGGGACCTGGGCCATCGATTCTGAAATTAGGGGTTGAAAGCGGAACCTCAACTCCGTATCGTACACCACCGGAACCGGAATTCAGGTTCCAGATTTGATACCTGGCGTGGTCAGCCAGGGCCCCATCTTCTCCCTCCCCAGGAGCTCCCCACATGCCTTCCACCGCTTCGAATAAGTGGCTCGCGCTCGCGCTGCTCGCAGCGGCGCAGTTCGTAGTCATCCTCGACGCGTCCATCGTCAACGTCGCGCTCCCGTCGATCGGGGCCGACCTCAACTTCTCGCAGGAGAACCTCTCGTGGGTGGTCAACGCCTACGTGCTCGTGTTCGGCGGCTTCTTGCTGCTCGGCGGCCGCATGGCCGACCTGCTCGGTCGACGCCGGTTGTTCATGACCGGCCTCGTGTTGTTCGCGCTCGCCTCGCTGGCGGGCGGCCTCTCCCAGACCGAGGGCCAGCTGATCGCCGCACGCGCGGTCCAGGGCCTCGGCGGCGCGCTGCTGTCACCCGCCGCGCTCTCGCTCGTTACGGTGTTGTTCGCCGAGGGCTCCGAGCGCAACAAGGCGATGGGCGTCTGGGGCGCGGTGGCCGGCTCCGGCGGCGCCGTCGGCGTGCTGCTCGGCGGCATGCTCACCGAGTGGGCCGGCTGGGAGTGGGTCCTGTTCGTGAACGTGCCGGTCGGCATCGCCGCCGCGCTCCTGGCGCCGCGGCTCCTGCCCGAGTCCCGCAACGAGGGGCCGCGCCACTTCGACTTCGCCGGCGCGATCTCGGTGACCGCGGGCCTGTCGCTGCTCGTCTACACGCTGGTCGACGCGAATGACGCCGGCTGGGCCTCGACGCAGACGCTCGGCCTCGGCGCCCTCTCGCTGGCGCTGATCGGGGCCTTCTACCTGATCGAGCGGAGGTCGAAGGCGCCGCTGATGCCGTTCCCGGGCATCTTCCGGATCCGCACGATCACCGGCATCAACGTGTCGGCGGTCCTGATCGCCGCCGCGCTGTTCTCGATGTTCTTCTTCATCTCGCTCTACATGCAGCAGGTGCTCGGGTTCTCGGCGCTGGAGGCCGGGCTCGCCTACCTGCCGCTGGCGGTCGGGATCATCATCACGGCCGGCGCGACCGCGGGCCTGGTCACGCGCTTCGGCTTCAAGCCGGTGCTGGTGTCCGGCCTGGTGGTGACCGCGGGCGGGCTGATCTGGTTCTCCCAGGTCTCGGCCGACGGCAGCTACGTCAGCGACATCCTGTTCCCGTCGCTGCTCGCCGCGATCGGCCTCGGGCTCGCGTTCGTGTCGATGACCGTCGCCGCCGTGAGCGGGGTCGAGGCGCACGAGGCCGGCTTGGCCTCCGGCCTGATCAACACGTCGCAGCAGATCGGCGGCGCGCTCGGGCTGGCGATCCTGGCCACGATCGCCAACGGCCGCACGGACGACGCGCTGGCGGCCGGCGACCGGGCGCCGACGGCGCTGACCGAGGGCTTCCAGGCGGCGTTCGCAGCCGGCGCGGGTCTCGCGATCGCGGGCGCGATCCTGGCCATGATCCTCGTGTCCGGCCGGGCGTCGCGCGAGCACGCCGAGGCCGCCCAGCGCGGCGAGCTCGATCCCGCCGCCGCCGTCGCCTGAGCAGTCCCGGAGGGGGTCAGACCCTGCACAGGGTCTGACCCCGTCCGACCCCTTCGAGCCAACGAAGGGGTCAGACCCTTTAGGTTCGAGGGGCCAGTTTCCGCGTACCACCGTGGGATCCGGCCCCCCTCGCCAGCCGTTGGGGGTCAGACCCTGTGTGGGGTCTGACCCCCCTTAGGGTTCGGCAATGGCCGATGACCTGGCACTGGCGCTCTCGCTGGCCGACGCCGCCGACGCGATCACGTTGCCGGCGTTCGACCGTGGCGTGAAGGCGACCGTGAAGGCGGATCGGACGCCGGTGACCGAGGTCGACCTCGAGGTCGAGCGGATGCTGCGTGAGCGGCTCGCGGTCGAGCGGCCTGGCGAGGGCGCGCTCGGCGAGGAGCAGGGCGCCGACCCCGACGGCGAGCAGCGGTGGGTGTTCGACCCGCTGGACGGCACCGAGTGGTTCGCACGCGGCATCCCGATCTGGGGCACGCTGATCGCGCGCGAGGACGACGGCGAGCCGACGGTGGCGGTGGTGTCCGCGCCGGCCCTCCGGCGCCGCTGGTGGGCCGTGCGCGGCGGCGGCGCGTTCCGCGACGGGCGCCCGATCGAGGTGTCGCGCGTGGATCGCATCCGGGACGCGTTCGTCGCCCACGCCAACCTCTTCACCGGCTTCGGGATCAACGCGACCCCGCTCCTCCGCGCGTCCATGCTGAGCGGCGGCTTCGAGTCGTTCCTGGCGCTGATGCTGGTGGCCGAGGGCGCGGCCGACGCCGCCTTCGCGCCGCGCGGCTTCCTCTGGGACCTGCTGCCCGCGATGCTGATCGTGGAGGAGGCGGGCGGCACGTTCACGAACTGGGACGGCAAGCGGACCGCGGGCGGTCGCGGCGCCGTCGCGGCCAACCCGGCCCTGCACGCCGCGGTACTGAAGAAGCTTCAGGCGAGGCCGGCGATCAACGAGTGAGCCGGCGCGCCCGGGTCGTCGAGCAGCCCGTCGAGGCGCTCGCCGGCCAGCAGCCGGCACTTGGCGGCCAGCTCGTCCGCGCTCATCGGCGCCTCCGGCGACCCGCGCGACGCCGGTACGCGGGCGACCTCCTCGTCGCGCAGCACCAGCACGGCCTCGGCCTGCCGCAGCCCCTCGTCGGTGGTCAGCCGCACGCGCTCGCGCGCCAGCGCCTGCACGTCCGGGTCGACGCCGTCGAAGCTCGCGGGCACCGGCTCCCCGTGCAGGACCACGTACGCGACCAGGTACGGGATCGAGAACTTCGCCTGCAGCCCGTCCGCGACCTCGTCGTAGGCAGCCGCGCGGCGGGCGACCGGGTGGACCAAAACCGCGATCTCCTCCGCGGAGCCGGCCAGCGCCTCGCGCGCCTCGCAGGCCGCCTGCACCGCGCTGTGGCTCATCAGGCAGCACGGCCACGGCTTGATCCAGTTCTCCTGGATCGCCGACCGCCCGCGAGCCTCCTGCTCCCCGCCGAACGCGGCCTCGAAGCCGGCGGGATGGCGCATCACGTCGGGGGTGATCGTCGCCCCGCCGGCCGCGATCCGCGCCGCGTGCACGCCGGCCGCCGCGGCCAGGCCGACCTGCAGCGACTTGCCGTCTGACCCGAATGCCGCCCGCAGGCCGCCGGCCTGCAGCAGTGCCAGCCGCTCGGCGGCCCCGGTGCGCTCCTCGTCGAGCCCGAGCAGTCGCGCCGCGGCGTGCGCCGCGCCCGCGGCGCCGCAGACCGCGGTCGGATGCCAGCCGCCCGCGTAGAGATCGTGGGCGCGGCTGAGCGCGCCCATCGCCTCGAAGCCGGCGGCATGGGCGTCGAGCGCGTCACCGACGCTGCGATCGAGCTCGGCGGCGAGCGCGACCGCCGCCGGCGCGGTCGGAGCGCTCAGGTGGGCGATGCCGGGCAGGTAGGTGTCGTCGAAGTCGAGCACGTGGCCGGCCGTGCCGAGCCACGCGACGCGCTCGAGCAGCCCGTCGCCCGCCGCCCGGGCGGCGCGTGCAGCCCGCTGCTCGCGGCCGCCGTAGGCGCACGCCAGCCAGTCGAGCATCGCCGCCCGGTGGTCGCTCATCGCACGGCGACGCGCCAGACCCAGGCGATCAGCAGACCCTGCACCGGCAGCCGCGCCCACAGCATCGACCGCGGCACGGCGCGGAAGCGGTCGGCGTTGACGGCCATGTTGACGTTGGCCGGGAAGATCGCGATCAGCGTCGCGATCAGCCACCAGCCGGCGGCGCGGCGCGTCTGCGCCGCCAGCACGCCAGCCCCGCCGGCGATCTCCGCCACCCCGCTCGCGTAGACGATCTCGAGCTTGCGCGGGAGCGCGTCCGGCACGATCGCCACGTACGGCCGCGGCTTGAGGAAGTGCAGCGAGCCGGCCGCAAGGAAGAAGGCGCCGAGGAGGAGTCTGCCCACGGCCCTACGGTTGCACGAACAGCCGCGCGTTGCGGTCGGTACGCCGACCCGCGAAGCCCTGCGGGCGGCCGCCCTGGGCGTCGAGATAGGAGAGCTCGCGCGCGGTCCCGGCGAGGCCGCGGCCGTCGTGGTCGACCATCCACGTCTCCAACACGGCTCCGCCGTCCGCCTCCCGCAGCCGGAACATCCGTGCCTGCTGGGGGAAGTCGGCGAGCGACGACGTGCCGATCAGCCAGTAGGAGTCGCGCGGCTCGATCGTGTTGCGGTGGCGGTTGCCGGCCACGACCGCGACCACGCGCGGGGCGGCGTCGAGCGCGGCGAGCGCCGCCTCGCCGCCGTCCGACGACTCGAGCGGGTTGTGGGCGAACACGACTACCCACCGATCGCCGTCGATCTGCTCGTGCAGCCACGCGACCTGCTCCGCCGTCACGACCCCGCGCGACCCGCCGGTACGGCTCGCGGTGTCGAGCACGATCCCGCGCACGTCGGCGCCGAGGTCGAACGTGTAGTCGAGCCGGTCCGGCGCCGCCGGTCGCACGCCCGCCGCGTCCGCGAGACGCTCGACGAGCTCGGCGGACGCGAGGTGCCGGCGGCCGCCATCGGCCGGGACAGTCTCCGCGCGGCCGAACACCTCGCCCTGGGTGAGCAGCGCGTTGACCGCCGCCGGCGCCTCGTCCTCGTCGATCGTGGGCGGCTGGAACGACGGGTCGATGCCGGTCACGAGCCGCTCGCCGGTCGCGACCTCTTCGATCGCCTCGGTGGCGGGCACCTCACCCTGGACGAGCACGTCGTGATTGCCGACCGCCGGGTACCACGGCACGCGCAGGCCGGTGGCCCGGAAGCGCCGCTGCGCGGCGGCGAGCGCGCCGGGATGACGCGGGGCGTCGTTGTCGGGGCGGAAGTAGAACGGGTCGGGGTTCGACGCCGCCTGGACGCCGTCATAGCCGGGAGCGCCGGAGTCGGGCTGGAC
>JBKOYW010000051.1:0-4007 GCA_046744275.1 Actinomycetota bacterium | reverse complement strand
CGTCGGCAGCGTCAGATGTGTATAAGAGACAGCGCGTATCCTGCGCGCTGGACTGGGACGAGGTGCCGGACGTCGAGCCGGGCGACCTGCGCCTCGACACCGTGCCCGAACGGCTCGCCACCGTCGGCGATCCGTCGGCCGACATCGACGAGCACCCCGGCTCGCTCGACGGGCTGCACGACCTCGCGCGCCGCGACGAGGAGGGCGGGCTCGGCGACGCCCCGTGGCCGCCGCACTTCCCCAAGCAGAAGGGGGAGCCCAAGCGCGTGCAGCCGAGCCGCGATCGCGACCGGCCGACCCATCGCGGCCGCGCCGGCGACCCGCAGCCCGGCGGCCCGCCGCCCGGCGTGTCAACCGGCGGGCTGCAGCGCGGGTTCGGGTCCAAGCCCCGGACCGGCCAGGGCTACGAGCACGAGTTCGACGATCAGTAGACGTCCCTGTCGCGAACGACGGTGCGAGTGGTGCCGCGGCGCGCCGACGACAGGAAGAACAGCGAGATCAGCAGGCCGATCACGCCGACGACCATCAGGATGATCCCGACCGTCGAGATCTCGAGTCCCGAGATGTCCGCGTTGACGGCGAAGTACAGGATCGCCCCGACCGCGATCAGGAAGAGTGAGGTCCCGATTCCCATGTCCTCGGCATCCCCCCGCGCGGGCTACGCCAAACTAGGTGCATGGAAACCTCGACCGCCGGCACCTACGCGCTCACCGACGACCAGATCGACTTCCGCGACACGATCCGCCAGATCGTGACCGAGCGGGTGGCGCCTCGGGCGGCCGAGATCGACGCCAACGCCGAGTATCCCTGGGACCTGCGCAAGCTGTTCGCCGAGCAGGACCTGCTCGGCCTCCCGTTCCCGACCGAGTACGGCGGCACCGGCACCGGGACGCTGATGCTCAACGTGGCGATCGAGGAGATCGCCCGCGCGTGCGCGTCGACGGCGCTGATCCTGATGATCCAGGAGCTGGGCACGCTGCCGATCCAGCTGTTCGGCGCGGAGGAGCTCAAGCAGCGGTTCCTGCCGCGGTGCGCGAGTGGCGAGTGGTCGCCGGCGTTCGCGCTGAGCGAGCCCGAGGCCGGCTCCGATCCGGGCGGGATGATCACGCGCGCGGTCCGCGACGGCGACGAGTGGGTGATCAACGGGACCAAGAACTGGATCACGAACCTCGGGGTCGCCGACTTCTATGTCGTGTTCGCCAAGACCGATCCGTCGGCCGGCCGCTCGCGCGGCGTCAGCGCGTTCGTGGTCGAGGCGGACCGGCCCGGGTTCAGCGTCGGCAAGCTCGAGCACAAGCTCGGGATCAAGGGCTCGCCGACCGGCCAGCCGATCTTCGAGGACGTGCGCGTGCCGGCCGGGAACCTGATCGGCGAGGAGGGCCGCGGCATGCACGTCGCGCTCGGCACGCTCGACCACTCCAGGCTCGGCGTCGCGGCGCAGGCGGTCGGCATCGCCCAGGGCGCGACCGACCACGCGGCCGCCTACGCTCGTGAGCGGCGCCAGTTCGGCCAGGCGATCGCCGACTTCCAGGGCATCCAGTTCAAGCTCGCCGACATGGAGACGCACACGGCCGCCGCGCGCGAGCTGCTGTATCGCGCGTGCGCGAAGATCGACCGCGGCGAGGCCGACGCCGGCAAGTACTCCGCGATGGCCAAGCTGTTCGCGTCCGACACCGCGATGGCGGTCACCGTCGAGGCCGTGCAGGTGCTCGGCGGCTACGGCTACGTCAGCGAGTACCCGGTCGAGCGCTATATGCGCGACGCCAAGATCACGCAGATCTACGAGGGCACGAACGAGATCCAGCGACTGGTGATCGCGCGTAGCCTGCGATAGGAAGACACCGACATGTTCTCCGACCTCCCCGCCGGCCGCCGCATCGCGATGACGGCCCTCGTCACGTTCTGCTGCGCGATCCTCGTCGTGACGGTGATCGGCGGCCTGTCCGACATGTACGCGGTCCGGCTGATGCAGATCATCGCCTGCGTGCTGGCCGGGATCGTCGTGCTGGCGGCGATCATGGTCACGGTCACCGGCCGCCTCGCCAACTACACGTCACCCGCGGACGAGGAGGAGTTCGAGGAGCTCGTGCGCCGCTCCGAGCGCCTCGCGCGCGAGAACCTCGCCGCCGAGCCCGACGAGGAGGACTTCCTCGAGCTCGACCCGCGCAACCCGCGCGACTTCGAGGAGCTGGTGCGCCAGGCGCTCGACGACCTGCCCGACCTGCTGCTCAAGTCACTCGACCACGTCGCGGTCGTGATCTCCGACAAGGGCCGCCGCCATCGCGCCTACGGGATCTACCAGGGCGACACCGTCGCGCGCGACAACTACCCCGACCGGATCGTCATCTTCCGCGACACACTGCTGCGCGACTTCGGCCACGACCCCGACGAGCTCCGGGCACAGGTCACGCGCACGGTACGGCACGAGCTGGCGCACCACCTCGGCGCCGACGAGCTCGGCGTACGGGAGCTCGGGCTGTAGGGCCGGCGCGGCGCAGCGAAGGTGCGAGGATTCGAAGCGCAGTGATGATCGTGATGACACCCGAGGCCACGGAGGCCAACATCGCGGCGGTCCGCAAGCGGCTCGAGACCACCGGCGTCCACGTGCTCGTGCTCCCGGGCGAGCTGACGACCGCGATCGGGGCGATCGGGGATCCCGAGGGCGTGCGGGAGCTGGGGTTGGAGGGCATGGCCGGCGTCGATCGGGTGGTGCCGATCTCGCGGCCGTACAAGCTCGCCTCGTCGGAGCTCGCCCATCACGAGCCGACGGTGTTCAGCGTCGACGGGCGCGTCGTCGGCGGTGAGCAGACGTTCTGCCTGATCGCCGGGCCGTGCACGGTCGAGTCGCGCGAGCAGACGCTCGAGGTGGCCCGCACGGTGGCGGCGGCCGGCGCCGCGATGCTGCGCGGCGGCGCGTTCAAGCCGCGCACCTCGCCGTTCGCGTTCAAGGGGCTCGGGGTGGCCGGGCTCGAGATCCTCGCCGAGGCCCATGCCGAGACCGGCCTGCCGGTGGTGACCGAGTTCCTCGACACCAACCACGCCGACGCGATCGCCGAGTACGCGGACGTGATCCAGATCGGCGCCCGCAACATGCAGAACTACGCGCTGCTCGAGGTCGCCGGCAAGCTCGGCAAGCCGGTGCTGCTCAAGCGCGGCCTGAGCTCATCGCTCGACGAGCTGCTCATGGCGGCCGACTACATCCTCAAGGAGGGCATGGACAAGGTGATGCTGTGCGAGCGCGGCATCCGCACGTTCGAGACGGCCACCCGCTTCACGCTCGACCTCTCGGCCGTGCCGTGGCTGAAGCTGCACACCCACCTGCCGGTGATCGTCGACCCCAGCCACGCGTCCGGGGACCGGCGGCTGGTCGAGCCGCTCGCGCGCGCCGCCGCCGCCGTCGGCGCCGACGGCATCATCGTCGAGGTCCACCAGGACCCCGACGAGGCGCTCTGCGACGGCCCGCAGGCCCTCTACGCGCGCGACTTCGCCGGGTTCGCCGAGCGCGTCTCCGCCCACGCGGCGCTCACGGGCCGCCGGCTCTCCTGAACCCGGCTCGTGAGGTTGGCGCCGATCAGCGCCGCCACCGTCAGCGCCGCGCCGGCGAGCTCCGCGCCGTCCGGGTGGTAGCCACGGGCGATCGCGATCGTGAACGCCACCACCGGGACGAGGTTCATGAACAGCGCGGCGTTCGGCGCGCCGAGCCGCTTGACGCCCTCGTTCCAGGCCAGCACCGCGGCCAGCGCGCCGATCACCACCACGTAGGCGAGCTGCCACCATATCGTCGCCACGTCGCCGCCCGACGGCGTGTCGAGCAGGCCGATCGTCGCCGCGGAGGCGGTGACCAGGACCACCGTGATCGTCCCGCCGGTGGCGCTCAGCGCCGTGTAGCGAAGCGACGAGAAGCCGACGAAGCGGCGCGCGCCGAACGTATAGACCACGAAGCTCATCGTTCCGAGCAGCACGAGCACGTCGCCGCCGTTCACGCCGCCGTTGAACAGGGCCAGCGG
>JBKOYW010000467.1:0-8502 GCA_046744275.1 Actinomycetota bacterium | reverse complement strand
GACGGGTGCCAGGAGCGGTGCGGGGTGCGCTTGGCGAGGTCGCCGAGCCGGGTCGCGCCCGCCTCGCCCATCGCCGCCACGACCGCCGCCCGCTGCTCGGGCGTGTGGCGCTCGGCGAACGCCATCAGGTTCACGTAGCGGTTGGCGAGGTGCGGCTGGCGGTGTAAGAGCTGCGCGATCCGCGGCAGCCGCCGGCTGCGGACCAGCGAGGCCTGGTCGAAGACGCCGGCGTCGCGCACGCTCGGGCCGAGCGTGCCGCCGACGAGCAGGCGGTCGAGCGCGTTGAGGGCGGCCTCGAGGTCGCCGGCGACCGCGAGCCCGATCTGGTCGCCGGAGTACACGACCGCGCGGTCGTACGGGTAGATCAGGGGGTTGATCACCCCGATCGAGCGGGCGATCGTCACGAGCAGCCGCAGCGGGACGACGCGGTCGCGCTGGCTCTGCAGCGCGCCGATGAAGCGCCCCATCAGGAATGTGAGCTCGGAGCGCTTGCCGTGGTCGATCAGCGAGGCGACCAGGTCGCCCTCGATCATGATGATCCGCGTCCCGAACAGGCTCGTGAGCGTCATCAGGCCCGAGACGCGGTCGGTCACGTAGACGTCGACGCGCCGGTGGTAGCCGAGCTGCGCGCGGACGTCCTCGATCACCTCGTCGAGCTTCGGCAGGCTCTCGGGCGTCACGCGCACGGCGTTGCCGAGCAGCTGCGCGCGCGTGATCTGGAGCACGACCCAACCGAGCCCGAGCAGGGCAGGCCCAGCCGCCATCGTCCAGATCACCTGGTCGCGCTCGAGGCGCTTGACGAACAGGACGACGGCGAGGCCGGCGAGGATGACGCTGGCGGCGACGGCGAGGACGAGGCGTGAGCGCTCCGAGGGATGGCGGAGCCAGGCGAGATCGGGCACGCGAGCACATTGCCCGGCGGCGCTTGCCGCCGGCTTGCCGCGCGCTTGGCGGCGTATTGGCTGTGCCAGGATCAGGCGGGTCGATGCCGCGCCTGCGAGACACGGAAGCGCGCCCGCTGAGCGACCGCGCCGCGCCGCTCATCGAGGAGGCCGCCGAGCGCTCGCGCGTCTCCATGCGGACCCGCGTCGCGAGGTTGCGCGTGGCGTGGCGCTCGGTGCTTCAGGTCGGCGTGGCGGCGGGCGTCGCGTGGGTGATCGCCACCGAGCTGTTCGGGCACGACCGCCCGTTCTTCGCCCCGGTGTCGGCGATCATCACGCTCGGCCTGACGATCTCCGAGCGCGGGCGGCGCGCCGTGGAGGTCGCGATCGGCGTCGCGCTCGGGATCGCGGTCGGGGACATGCTGGTGCTCGCGATCGGCGTCGGCGCCGCGCAGCTCGCGCTCGTGGTCATGCTCGCCACCGGGCTGGCGATCTTCCTCGGCAGCGGGCAGATGCTGGCCACCCAGGCCGCCGTCTCGGCCGCGCTGGTCGCGACGCTCCAGCCGCCGACCGACGGCATCACCTTCGCGCGCTTCCTCGACGCGCTGGCGGGCGGCGCCGTCGCGCTGATCGTGAACGGGCTTGTGCTGCCCGCCGATCCGGTGGCGATGGTCCGGGGCTCGCTGCGTCCGCTGGCCGACGAGCTGGCGGCCACGCTCGACGACATCGCGGTCGCGATCCTCGGGCGCGACCGCGAGCTGGCCGAGCGCGCGCTCATCCGCGCGCGCGGGATCGACGAGCTCAGCGCCAGGCTGGCCGACGCGGTCGAAGTGAGCCGCGAGACGACGCGCTACGCGCCGCCGCGAAGACGCTTGCGAAGCCGGGTCGAGCGCTATGCGGACGCGGGCATCCACGTCGACCTCGCGGTGCGCAACGTGCGCGTGCTCGCGCGCGGGACGATCCGGGCCGTGCGGCTCGACGAGAACGTGCCGCCGGAGATCGCCGACGCCGTCCGCGACCTCGCCACGGCCGTCCACGCGGTTCCTGACGCGCTCGAACGCCCCGAGCACATCGACCGCGTCCGCGAGGCGGCGCTGCGGGCCGCCGCGACCGCCACCCGCGTGCTCGAGAGCACCGGCAACCTCTCGGTCAGCGTCATCGTCGGCCAGGTCCGCTCGACCGCGACCGACCTGCTGGCCGGCACCGGGATGGGCGCCGACGAGGCGGCCGAGGAGGTCCGGCGGGCGGTGGCCGAGGCGGTCGAGGCCTAGATCGCTAGACCTGGCAGACCGGGCACCAGAACGTGGTGCGCCCGCCGATCGTCGCGCGCTCGAGCTCGGTGCGGCAGCGCGGGCAGCGGCCGCCACGGATCCGGCGGGGGAAGAGGTGGCCGGTGTGCGCGCCGCCGAGGCGGATCGCGTCGCGCATGGCGGCGCGGGTGGCCCGGCGCAGCCGGTCGAGCTCCTCGGTCGACAGCTCGTTGGGGAGGCGCCGTGGGCTGAGCCGGGCGCGCCAGAGGACCTCGTCGGCCAGCAGGTTGCCGACCCCGGCGACCACGCCCTGGTCGAGCAGCCGCGCCTTCAGCGGCGCGGTCCCGCGGCCGACGCGCGCGCGGAACTCGTCGCGGCCGACCTCGGCGGCGTCGGGCCCGACGTGCGAGAAGTCCGGCTCGAGCACGGCGCGGCCGAGCCGCCGCTTGTCCCGCAGTGCCAGCCGCCCGCCATCGGCGAACTCGAGCGCGAACCGATCCCAGTTGCGCGGAGCCGGAGCCTCGTCGACGGTCAGGCTCCCGGCCATGCCGAGGTGCAGCCCGAGCTGCGGCCCGCCATCGGTCTCCGCCCACAGGAACTTGCCGCGCCGGTGCGTGTCCACCAGCCGGTGACCGATCAGCGCCGAGGCCATCTCACCTGGCGCGTGCGGGCGGCAGACGTAGGTGTCGGCGTCGTCGACCGCGACGATCTCGCGGCCGACGACCCGCTCGAGCTGCCGTCGGGCACGCTCGGCCTCGGGGAGCTCGGGCATGGCGAGGAGGGTACGAGCAGCCGCCGGCTGCAAGGATCCCGGGCATGGCGTTCTCGGACGACTTCGACGGCCCCGGCCTCGACACCGAGGTGTGGGTCCCGCACTACCTGCCGCAGTGGAGCTCGCGGGCGGAGAGCGCTGCGACGTACACCGTCGCGGGGTCCGAGCTGCGGCTGACGATCCCGCCGGAGCAGGGCCTCTGGTGTGCCGGCGACCACGAGCCGCCGCTCAGGGTCTCGGGCATCCAGTCCGGTGTGTTCTCGGGGGAGGTCGGGAGCACGGTCGGGCAGCAGCCGTACCGGGACGGCGTGGTCGTGCGCGAGCACCAGCCGAAGCTCTGGGGCTGGACGCCCCACTACGGCCTGCTCGAGGTGCGCGCCCGGATGGACATCAGCCCGCGCTCGATGGCTGGGGTGTGGATGGCGGGGCTCGAGGACGAGCCGACCCGTTGCGGCGAGATCCTCCTCTTCGAGGTCTTCGGCGACGCGCTCGAGGACGGGACCGCGGCCGTGGGCATGGGTGTCAGGCCGTTCCGGGATCCGGCGCTCGTCGACGGGTTCGAGGCGCCGCGGATCGCGATCGACGTGACCGAGTACCACGTCTACGCGGCGGACTGGCGGCCCGGCCGGGTCGACTTCCTGATCGACGGCGAGCACGTCAAGACCGTGCACCAGGCGCCGGCCTACCCCATGCAGATGATGGTCGCGGTGTTCGACTTCCCGGACAAGGCCGCCCCCGACCCGGATCACGTCCCGGAGTTCGCGGTCGACTACGTCCGGGGCTAGGCGACCATGGAGCTCGTCGCGATCGGCAGGGTCGAGTCGCCGCTGAAGGACCGGTCATCGGCGCCGAAGCAGGGCGACGAGGGCGCGCCGGACGCGTGGCTCGTGTTCAACCCGTCCGTGGTGGACGCGCTCGACGGCATCGCGGCCGGCGACGAGATGCTCGTGCTGACGTGGCTCGACCGCGCGCAGCGCGACGTGCTGCGGGTGCATCCGCGCAGCGACCCCGGCAACCCGCTGCAGGGCGTCTTCAACACGCGCTCGCCCGACCGCCCGAACCCGATCGGGCTGCACCGGGTGACCGTCGAAGGAGTCGACGGCACCCGGTTGCGCGTCCGTGGTCTGGAGGCGATCGACGGAACGCCGATCGTCGACCTCAAGCCGGTGCTGCGGACGATCGAGGAGCGTTAGGCGGCGGCGAAGGCGTCGACGCCGGTGAGCTGGGCGGAGACCGTCCACAGCCGCGCGGCGGCGTCCGGATCGATCGCGTGCCAGTCGACGCCCTCGATCCGCGCAGTCGGCGAATCGGGGACCGTCGGCTCGGCGATGTCGCAGTTCTCGCAGTAGACGCCCCCCATGCCCTCGAGGGCGCGGGAGGTGGCCGCCCACGTCGCCGTCGACGCGCCCTGCTCCGGCGTCTTGAACCGCTCGGCGAGGTTGCCCTCCTCGTCCATCCAGCCGGAGGCGATCATCTCCCCGCGGGTCAGGTGGCGCTGCAGCGGGGTGATGATCCCGCCCGGGTGCACCGCGAACGCGCGAACGCGCGCGTCCTTGCCGAGCGCGTCGAGGTGGACGGCGAACAGGCTGTTGGCGGTCTTGGCCTGCCCGTACGCCTGCCACTTGTCGTAGCCGGTCTCGAACTGCAGGTCGTCGAAGCGGATCCCGGAAATCTTGTGCCCGGTCGACGACAGCGCGACGACGCGCGCGCCGCCGTCCGCGGCGAGCGCCGGCCACAGCAGGTTCGTGAGCGCGAAGTGGCCGAGGTGGTTGGTGGCGAACTGCGCCTCCCAGCCCGGCCCGACGCGCGTCTCGGGGCAGGCCATGATCGCCGCGTTGTTGATGAGCACGTCGACCTTGCGGCCGGAGTCGAGCATCCGCCCCGCGAAGGCGTGCACGCTGTCGAGGTCGCCGAGGTCGAGCTCGTCGACCTCGACGCGGTCGATCCCGGCGAGCACCTCCTCGGCGTGGGCGCGCCGCCGCGCCGGGACGACGACCTGCGCGCCGGCCCCGGTCAGCGCGCGCGTCGTCTCGAGGCCGAGGCCCGAGTAGCCGCCGGTGACGATCGCGAGCCTGCCGGAGAGATCGATGCCCTCGAGGACCTCGGCCGCGGTGCTGCGATAGCCGAAGCCGGAGTGGATTCGGTGCTGGGGAGTCGACATGTGTCCCAGCGTAGGTCTTCGAGCGCACTCGAAGTCAAGCGCAATCGCGATGAGTTTCCGTTCGATCTGAGGTCCTACTTGCGACATACTTCTGTTCGCAGGCGCGGTCCCGCGCCCAACCCCCGATTCCGGCGCTCACGCCGCCGGCCCACGCGGGGGCAAAGGGGGCACGAGCCCTCGGGACGCCGGTCGAGTGTTGCCCTTTCCGGCGGGGCGCCGTGAGCGTGAGTCGCGGAGCCGCCGCCACGAGAGGAGCATCAGATGACCAGGCAGAAGTCGTTCAAGCGCCTCGTCCGCACGCGGATGGAGAAGACCGGCGAGAGCTACACGGCGGCGCGCGCATCGCTGCTGGCGGCGGACGAGCCCAAGGCGGCCGAGCTCTGGCTGGCCACGTCGGACGAGACGATCCGGAGCCGGACCGGCCGCGGCTGGGAGGAGTGGTTCGACCTGCTCGACGAGTGGGGCGCGGCCGAGCGATCGCACCGCGACATCGCGCGCTGGGTGGCCGAGCAGCTCGGCGTCGTGCCGCTGGCGTGGGACCCGCAGGCCGTCACGATGAGCTACGAGCGCGCCCGCGGCATGCGCGCCGTCGGCGAGCACGCCGACGGCTTCGCGGTCACGGTCTCGAGGACCGTCGCGGTGCCGGTCGAGCAGCTCTACGACGCGTTCGTCGTCGACGCCTCGCAACGCGAGGGGCTGCGCGAGCGGACCGCCACCCGGCCGAAGACGGCCCATTTCGACGCCGACGAGGGCCGCGTCCACGTCACGTTCGTCGACAAGGGCGAGGCCAAGAGCACGGTGGCGCTGGAGCACGCCCGGCTCGCCGACGCCGACCACGCGGAGCGGGCGAAGGCCCGCTGGCGGGAGCGCCTGACCGCGCTCAAGTCGCGGCTCGAGGCGGGTGACGTCGATGCCTGACGTCGACCTCGTCGCGGTCGCCGTCGGCACCGTCGCGGCGTTCATCCTGGGCGGCTCCTACTACGCCGTCTTCGGCACCCAGCTCGCCCAGGTGAGCGCAGCGGCGGCGGCCGGTGAGCAGCCACCGCCGTGGACGCTGGTCGTCGAGGCTCTGCGCTGCCTGGTCCTGGTCACGGTCGTCGCTGGGCTCGCGAGCCAGGGCGACATCGACGAGTGGACCGGCGGCCTGGCGCTCGGGCTGGCGCTCTGGATCGGGTTCCCGCTCGTGCTGTGGACCGGGGCGATGCTGCACGAGAAGGTGCCCTTCAAGCTGGCCGCGCTCCACGGCGGCGACTGGCTCGCGAAGCTGCTCGTCGTGGGCGTGATCGTGAGCGTCTGGCGGTAGCTACGGGTTCACGGCCAGGAACAGGAACGCGCCGAACAGCACGAGGTGCACGCCGCCCTGTTGAAGGGTGGCGCGGCCCGGGACCACGGTGAGCGTGCCGACCGCGATGGTGATCGCGAGCAGCACCGTCTCCTTGGAGTCGAGGCCGAGGATGAGCGGCCCCTCGAGCCAGATCGACGCGACGGCGATGGCGGGGATCGTGAGCCCGATGCTCGCCATCGCCGAGCCCAATCCGAGGTTGAGGCTGGTCTGGACGCGGTCGCGCCGCGCGGCCCGCACGGCGGCCAGGGTCTCCGGCAGCAGCACGAGCAGCGCGATGACGACGCCGACGGCCGAGTGCGGGAAGCCGGCGGCGTCGACCGCGTCCTCGATCGGCTTCGACTCGGTCTTGGCGAGGCCGACCACCGCCACGAGCGCGACGACCAGCAGCGCGAGGCTGGTCAGCGCCACGCGGTCGGACGGCGGGTCGGCGTGCTCCTCCGGGCCGGCGCCGACGGGCAGGAAGTAGTCGCGGTGCCGGATCGTCTGCACGACCACGAACAGCCCGTACAGCGCCAGCGACGCGATCGCGGCGAACGTGAGCTGGGCGGCGGAGAACTCCGGGCCCGGCGCGCTGGTCGTGAACGTCGGCAGCACGAGGCAGAGCGTGGCGAGCGTCGAGACGGTGGCGAGCGCCGTGCCCGTCCCCTCGGCGTTGAACGTCGCCACGCCTTGCCGCAGCGCGCCGAGCAGCAGCGAGAGCCCGACGATGCCGTTGCACGTGATCATCGCCGCCGCGAACACGGTGTCGCGGGCGAGGGTCGACGTCTCGGACGGGGACGAGACCATGAGCGTGACGATCAGCGCCACCTCGATCACCGTCACCGCGACGGCGAGCACCAGCGACCCGAACGGCTCGCCGACACGGTGCGCGACGACCTCGGCGTGGTGCACCGCGGCGAGCACCGAGCCGGCGAGGAACAGGCCGTCGATGACGACCACGACGGGCGCCGGATCGGTGCCCCACGTGAGCGTCAGCGGGATCAGCGCGACGAGCGGCACGGCGACCGTCCACGGCATGGCGGCCAGTCTCCGTCTGAGCGGCATCGCGACCACAATGCCGGTTTGGACCGTCAGTCGGCGGCCGAGTCCAGCGGGATCGAGCTCTCGAGCGCCTCGCCGGGCCGTTCGCCGACGAGCCGGATCGACGTGAAGTCGTACAGGTTCGCCGGGATCGCGCCGCCCCAGCTGCCGTCGCGCCCGAGCTGGAACGAGGGCAGCGCGACCGTGCGCCGGTCCTTGGTGACGAGCTCGGCGGTCGAGACCCGGTCGCGGTGCCCGGCATCCACGGTCACGAACAGCCACGACGGCGTCCCCTGGTAGCCGAAGACGACGCCCGCCTCGGCCCCGGTCTCGTCCCGCAGCGGCCCCGCCTCGAAGTAGCGGCCGTTGGCCTGGGCGAGCGTCTCGCGGTAGCGGTCGGCGGCCACGCGGTCGTCGCTGTAGACGGCGATCAGCGCGACCGCGGTGATCGCAGCCGCGGCGATCGGCGGCCCGAGCCTGACGAGCAGGCGCCGCCACGCCCGCCGGCGGGGAGGCGGTCCGATCGCCTCGATCACGCGTGACTCGAAGCCGGCCGGCGGCTCCTGCACGGGCGCGACCATGAGCAGCTCGTCGGCGACCGCCGAGAGCTGGTCGACGAGGCGCCGGCAGTCCGCGCACGTCGCCAGATGTCTGAGCGCCTCTGCGCGCTCCTGCCCCTCGATCGTCCCGAGCGCGACCTCCGGCGCCAGCTCGCGAAGCTCGTCACAGCTCATGGTCGGTCTCCAGTGAATCGTGCAGCTTGAGCATCGCCGTCCTGATGCGCGTCTTGATCGTCCCCAGCGGAGCGCCCTCGAGCTCGCTGATCTCGCGCGCCGTCCGTCCCTGGTAGGCGGCGAAGAACAGCGCGCGCCGCTGCTCCTCCGGCAGCTCGGCCAAGGCCGCGCGCACGCGGTCGTCCGGCAGCGCGTGCGCGTCCGTCGGGCCCTCCAGCCGCGCGGCGAGCACGTCGGGGTCGAGCGGCTCCGGGCGGCGCACCCGGATCGCGTCGATCGCCGCGTTGCGGGCGATCGTGAGCAGCCAGGTGACGACTCGCCCGCGCCGCGGATCGTAGG
>JBKOYW010000248.1:0-6306 GCA_046744275.1 Actinomycetota bacterium | reverse complement strand
GCGGCGACGAGCGAGTCGGCGACGTGCCGGTCGACCGCCTGCGCGAGGTCCCGCACGGTGGTCGAGGCGGCCGGATCCTCGGCCTGCAGCGCGAGAATCGCGCGCAGCGCCTCGATACCCGCCGGCGGAACGCCGAAGCGGCGGCCGAGCTCCTCCAGCCGGTTCACGCCGCGAGCGCCGCGCGGGCGCGCTGGCGCGCGATCACGTCGGCGTAGCGGTCCGTCATCGCGGTCAGCCGCTCGTACGCGTGGCCGTCGAGCTCGGGCGTGACGTGGCGCTCGAGGATCGGCAGCAGGTCGGCGACCAGCGCCTGGCCACGCGCGGTCCATTGGAAGTAGTGGCGATCGCCGTGGTGGTAGGGCCCGTACAGCTTCGAGCGCGGGAAGCGGCCGACGAGCCAGCGCATCAGCGCCTCGTGGCGCACGTGCATGCGCAGCGTCACCTGCGGCTGGCGGCCGTCACCGCCGAAATGCCCCTCGCCGACCAGCAGCCCAACCACGATCCCCTCGTCGCGCGCGTCCATCGGGCGCCAGTGTGCCAGGTGGCTCGGCGGGATGTTGTTTCACCGGGGGGAGAAACGTGAAACGCGGGGCGTGGCGGGTCGAAGTTCGGCATCGAGGGAGGCACGAGGCGGTGCATTTCCCCCCAAATGTGCGCGGCCGCCTGGTGGTTGGGGAGAAACGCACCGTATGGGTGCGCAAGTCCCCAACCGCAAGAGAGGACGTGGATCTTGGGGCGAAATGCACCACCTCCCTTACCCAGCGCAGTTGACGTTCGCCGGCGTGACGACGCCCCGACGGGCTCAGTGCCGCGGCGCGACCACGAGGTGCCGGTTCGGCTCCGTCCCCTCGCTGTACGTCTCGACGTCGTCGCGGTCCTTCAGATGCTCGTGCACGACCTTGCGCTCGGTCGCGCTCATGGCGTCCAGAGCGACCGGGCGGCCGGAGCGGGCGGCCCGCGACGCGGCCTGGTCGGCCTGGCGGTGGAGCATCTCTTCGCGGCGTTCACGGTAGCCGGCCGCGTCGACCGTCACGCGCACCGCCTCGTTGCGCCCCGCGTCGCGGTTGGCGATCTTGAACGCGAGGTGCTGGACGGCGTCGATCGTCTGGCCGTGGCGGCCGATGAACAGCCCGAGCTCCTCGCCGTGCAACGTGGCGCGGATCCCGTCGTCGTCCTCCACCACGTCGAGGTCCTCGACATCGAGCCCGAGCGCCTCGGCAACGCGGCCGAGCAGCTCCTCCACGCGGTCGGCGGCGTCGCTCATCGGCGGCGTCCCGAGCGTTTCTTCTTGCGTCGCGGCGGCGCCGGCGGCGGGCCGCTGGGCCGGCCCTTGGGCGGGTTGCCGTCACCGCTCCCGGCGGCCGCCGGGGCGGGCGCGCCGCCACCGCCTCCACCTCCGCGCAAGAGGTCACCGAGCCCCATGCCCTCCTGACCCGGTGGCCGCATCGGCCCGAGGCGCTTCCGGATGATCGCCTGCTGCACGATCGTCCACAGGTTCGTCGTGATCCAGTAGACGAGCAGGCCTGCCGGGAAGTTGATGACGAAGATGACGAAGACGAACGGCAGCGCCAGGAAGATCATCCGCTGGGTGCGGTCCGTCGTGGTCGACATCAGCAGCGTCGAGAACAGCTGGGAGCCGATGTAGAGCACGATCAGGATCGCCAGCTCGGCCCCGGTCGCCTTGTCGGTCAGGTCGTTGATGAACAGGAACGAGGCCGGCCCCGGGCCGCACGGCTCCGCGGTCTGGCCGCAGATGTCCTGCCGCAGGTCGCCCTGCAGCATGTAGAAGAGCGACAGGAAGACCGGGAGCTGCGCCAGGAGCGGGAGACAAGACGCGAACGGGTTGATCTTGTTCTCCCGGTAGAACTTCATCATCTCCTGGTTGAGCCGCTCCTTGTCGTGCTTGTAGCGGTCCTGGAGCTTCTTCATCTCGGGCGCGTGCGAGGCCAGCGCCTGCATCGACTTGAACTGCTTGAACGTCAGCGGCAGCAGCGCGGCACGCACGACGACCGTCATCGCGATGATCGACATGCCCCAGCTCAGGCCGACATCGTGGAACCAGAGCAGGATCTGCTCGAAGAAGTCGATCAGCGGCTGGAAGATGTTGGCGATCACGTGAGTTGTGAGTGTGACGCGGGCGGCTCGGCAGGCCGGAACAGGGTCTGCGCCGAGACGGGGTCATATCCGCCGTGGCTGAACGGGTTGCAGCGCAGCAGCCGCCACGCGGCGAGCACCGAGCCGCGGAGTATGCCGTAGGACCCGATCGCCTGCACGGCGTAGGCCGAGCACGTCGGGTGGTACTTGCAGCGGCGTGGGAAGAGCGGCGAGATCACGCGCTGGTACGCGCGTACCAGCCCGATGGCGACCGCTCTCACGCGGCCTCCCGCGAGGTCCCGCCGAGCTCGTCGACCAACTCCGCCAGCGCGGTGCGGAGGCCGGCCGTCCCCTCGCGCTCGGCGAGCCCCAGGGACTCCGGGCGGGCGACCACGACGTAATCGGATCCCGCGGGCAGCCGGCGGGCCTCCTCCCAGAACGCTTCGCGCAGCGCGCGCTTCACGCGCGTGCGGTCGACGGCGCCGCCGACGCGGCGGCCGACCGACAGGCCGAGACGCGGCCCCTCGTCGCTCTCCTCCTCGCGCGGGAACGCGTACAGCACGAGATAGCGGTTGCCCTTCGAGCGGCCCTGGCGATAGACGCGCTCGAACTCGGCGCTCCGCGAGAGGCGGCGCCGTTTCGGGCCACGCCCACCGCTCGCGCGCTGCGCGCCCACCGGCTCAGACGGTCAGTCGCTTGCGGCCCTTGTCGCGGCGACGCTTGAGCACAAGCCGGCCGGCGCGCGTGCTCATGCGCGCGCGGAACCCGTGGGTGCGGGCGCGCTTGCGCTTCTTGGGCTGATAGGTGCGCTTCACGTTCAGGCTCCTTCGCCGCGGGCAGATAGGGGGAGCCCGGCAACGGCGCCACAGGATACCGAGCGGCGCTTCGCACAGGTCTGCGCACAGGCTGTCGACAGCGTCCACAGAGGTCGCCGGGCGAACTGTGCGCGATTTGCGAGGTCGTCGGAAGAGGCGGCGTTCGGGTCCCCGACGCTCTGCTATGTTCGCGCTTCCGGGGCGCCGCGAGGCCCCTCTCGCCACTGTTCGAACCACCGACCTCTCCCTCGGGAGGAGGCCCTTCCGCGCGCTCGTGCCCGACCTCGACCTACAGCACGCCTGGCGGCGCGTCCGCGCCGAGATGCGGCAAGCGGTCAGCGACTCCACATGGCAGCTCTGGCTCGAGCCGCTCGCCGCACGGCAGCTGGAGGCGGACACGCTGGTCATCGAGGCGCCGGCCGAGAGCCGCGCCTGGGTCGAGGCGAGCTTCACGCGGCTGCTCGCCGCCTGCACCAAGGCGGTGCTCGGCGCCGGCGCGCGTGTGCAGATCGTCGGGCCCGCCGCGACGCTCGAGCGCGCGTCCGCCAAGCGCCACTTCGAGGGAGCCGAGTTCAACCCGCGCTTCACGTTCGACCAGTTCGTGATCGGCGATGCCAACCGCCTCGCCCACGCTGCCGCTCTCGCCGTCGCCGAGCTGCCCGGGCTCGCCTACAACCCGCTGTTCGTCTGCGGCCCGCCGGGGCTCGGCAAGACGCACCTCCTGCACTCGATCGCGAACTACGTGAGCGCTCACGGCGACGGCCTCAGCGTGCTCTACACGACGGCCGAGCGGTTCACCGACCAGTTCGTCGGCGCGCTCCACACCGGCGCGCTCGAGGCGTTCAAGGCCGCCTACCGCGGGGTCGACGTCCTGCTCGTCGACGACGTGCAGTTCCTCGAGAGCAAGGCGCGGACCGAGCAGGAGTTCTTCCACACCTTCAACGCGCTGCACGGCGCCGGCGCCCAGCTCGTCCTGACCTCGGATCGGCTGCCACGCGATCTCGACGCCCTCGAGGACCGGCTGCGCGAGCGCTTCGAGGCCGGCCTGGTGACCGATATCCAGCCGCCCGACCTCACCACCCGGCGCACGATCCTCCGCAAGCGCGTGCAGCAGGACGCGCTCGTCGGCGTCGACCCGGCGGCGGTCGACCTGATCGCCGAGCGCGTCGACAGCAACATCCGCGCACTCGAGGGCGCCCTGATCCGCGTGGTGGCCTACGGCTCGCTGACCGGCCGGCCCGTCACGCCCGACCTCACCGAGGAGGTCCTCGCAGGCCTCTATCCCGGTACGAAGCCGCGGCCGCGGTCGGTGGAGGACATCCAGCAGCGGATCTGCGAGGCATTCGGGCTCTCGATGGACGATCTGCTCTCCGCGAGCCGTGCGGCGCCGGTCGCGTGGCCCCGGCAGGTCGCCATGTACCTGGCGCGCGAGCTCACCGACCAGACGCTGCCGGCGATCGGCCGCGCGTTCGGCGGGCGCAACCACACGACGGTCATGCACGCCTGCCGCAGGACGGCCGAGCGCATGGCCACCGATCCCGACGCCTACGACACCGTCCGGCGTCTTACCGAGGAGCTCAGCGGGGCCTGATGAGGTCCGGTGCGCCTGACAGACTGCGGGGTTCATGCACACGCGCCTGTGCGCGCTCGATCCACGGCGCAGCGCCGGATCCGCGGGATGCGCACACCATCAACAGCCCCGATGACCACGAATCCATTCCTCTCTTCTTAATCGTGAATCCGAGGCGATCCATCACATGAAGCTCTCCACCAAGCGGGAGGTCCTGTTCGGCCAGCTCCAGATCGTCACCCGCGCGGCATCCACCCGCAGCGCCGTGCAGGCGCTGTCGGGAGTCCAGATCCAGGCGTCCACCGACGGCATCGAACTGCGCGCGACCGACATGGAGATCGGCCTCCGCGTCCCGCTCGAGGGCGACGTCGCCCGCGAGGGCGCCGTCGTCCTACCCGCGCGGCTGCTCGTCGACGTCGTCCGGGCGCTGCCGGCCAACGAGCTCGTGCTCGAGCTCCGCGCCGCCGAGCAGGACGTCGAGCTCACCTCCGGCTCGGCCACCTTCCATATCCGCACTCTGCGGCTCGAGGACTTCCCGCCGCTGCCCGAGCCCGACGGCGACGACCAGCTCGACGTGCCGGGCGGGGCGCTGGTCGAGACGGTGCTCAAAGTGGCCCGTGCCGCGTCGCGCGACGAGACGCGCCCGGTGCTCACCGGCATCCTCGTCTCCGCAGGCGAGCAGGAGCTGCGGATGGCGGCGACCGACTCCTACCGCCTGGCCGTCAAGGACACCGCACTCGAGGCGCCGCTCGCGCGCTCCTTTGAGGCGAACGTGCCCGCCCGGGCGCTGCAGGAGCTCACGCGGATCGTCCAGCACGGCGCCGCCGAGCGGATCGCCGTCTCGCTTCGCTCGAACCAGGTCGTGTTCGAGGCCGCCGGTGTCGTGCTGTCCTCGCGGCTGATCGACGGCCAGTTCCCGAACGTGAGGACGCTGCTGCCCGAGGCGTACGAGCACGAGCTCCAGCTGAGCGGCTCGGAGATCACCGATGTCGTACGCCGGATCTCGCTGCTCGCCCAGAAGAACGCGCCGCTGCGGCTGAGCTTCGCCGAGGGCGAGCTGACGGTTTCGGCGCGAACGCCGGACGTCGGCGAGGCGCGCGAGACCGTGCCGGTGCCGTTCCAGGGCGAGCCGTTCGAGATCGGCTTCAACCCGGAGTTCCTGCGCGACGGGCTCGAGGCGCTCGACGGCGGCGACGTCGTGCTGAAGCTGATCTCGCCGCTCCGCCCGGGGCTGATCGAGGCCGCGGACGGCAGCGGGTTCCAGTACCTCCTCATGCCGATTCGGTTGAATGTTTAGCCAGGGCCTTCGTCTGGCCGGCCCCCTGATGGCGACGGCCGCCATCCATGGCGTCCGAGCCGGATGAGAGTCACCCGGCTCAGCCTGCGGGACTTCCGGTCCTACGAAGCGGCTGAGCTGCGGCCGGGGGCGTCGCTCACCGTCGTCGCGGGGCGCAACGGCGCCGGCAAGACGAACCTGCTGGAGGCGCTGTACTTCGCGTGCACCGGCCGCTCGTGCCGGACCGCCAACGAGCGCGAGGTCGTGCGCTTCGGAGCCCAGCTCACACGGCTCGAGCTCGAGACCGAGGACGAGCAGGGGCGCCACGAGGTCACGGTCGGCTTCCAGCCCGGCGAGCCGAAGCGCCTGCGGGCCGACGGCGCGCCGGTCGAGCGGCTGACCGACTCCGCCGCTCGGCCGCTCGTAGCCGTGTTCCTCCCCGACCGACTCGACCTGGTGCTCGGCGCGCCGGCGCTGCGCCGCGCGCACCTCGACCAGGTCGTCGCCGCGCTGTGGCCCGCGCGCGCAGGCACGCGGCGTGAGTACTCCGC
>JBKOYW010000292.1:0-3184 GCA_046744275.1 Actinomycetota bacterium | reverse complement strand
GTCCAGCTCAAGCCGGTGCCGCACATGGCGTTCCAGTCCAAGGGCTCGGTCGGCGTGCAGCCGAACCAGCTGATCCTCACCGTGCAGCCGAACGAGGGCGTCTCGCTGTCGCTGGGCGCGAAGATCCCGGGCGCGAGCATGCGTATTCGTCCCGTCAACATGGAGTTCCTGTACGGCACCTCGTTCATGTCGCAGTCACCCGAGGCCTACGAGCGGCTGATCCTCGACGCGATGCGCGGCGACGCGACGCTGTTCACGCGCAACGACGAGGTCGACGCGCAGTGGTCGATCATCGACCCGATCCTCAAGGCATGGGACGATCGGCACCCCCCGCTGGCCGAGTACGAGGCGGGAACGCCCGGCCCCGCGGAGGCCGACGCGCTGATCGGCGACGGCCGCCACTGGAGGCCGTTGTAGTGGCTCCTCCGACGGATCCCCACGCCCGGAGGAACCACTGATGGACGAGGTCTGGTCCGAGCGCAACACGACGCCCGCGAAGATCGAGGCGGCGCTGCGCAGGATCGTCAGCGAGCACTACCACTCCGACCATCCGTTCGTTCCCGCGCGCGTGCTCAACGTCGTCGTGGTGGTGGACGCGGAGTTCCGCGGCGAGATCGAGAACCGCTTCGAGCGCGTCGGGCGCTATCACCCGTCGCGGCTCGTGCTGTGCGCCGTCGAGCACGGCCGCGGCACGCTCGACGCGTGGGCGGGCGTCGGCACCGAGGACGCGCATCCGGTGCCCGGGCACATCGCGGTGGCGCGTGAGCGCGTGGAGATCGAGATCGGGCGCAAGCACCTGTCGAAGCTCGACACGATCGTCGACCCGCTGCTCGTGCCCGACCTGGCGACGATGGTGTGGGCGCCGCACGGCCATGCCGAGGCGATCGACTCGCTGCGCCGGCTGGCCCAGATCGTGCTCGTCGACACGCAGGACGAGCCGGACGTCGCGAGCTCGCTGGCCCGCGTCGAGGACCTCTCGGAGTACGCCTACGTGGTCGACCTCGCCTGGCTGCGCTCGACCCCGTGGCGCGAGCGCGTGGCCGCGGCGTTCGACCCGCCGCACCTGCGCTCGGCGCTGGCCGGCGTGTCCGGGGTCACGGTCCGCCACCGCGAGGACTCGCTCGCCGCGGCGCTGCTGTTCTGCGGCTGGCTGTCCTCGCGCCTCGGCTGGAAGCCGGGGGCGCTGGCGCAGTCGGGGCGGAGCCTGGTCGGCCACGCGCGGGCGCGGCGCCAGGAGGTCCGGATCTGCCTCGAGCCGGCCGATCAGAACGCGCCGGGGCTCGCCGGGGTGACGATCGAGACCGCGGCGGGCGAGGCGGTCTCGCTGGACCGCTCGCCCGGCGGGCTGAAGGCCGTCCGCCGCGCGCGCGACGGAGCCGAGCAGACGTGGACGGTGCTCGGCGCCTCGCGCGGCGAGGGCGGCATTCTCGGCGAGGGCGTCCGCCAGGCGCTCCTGCGCGACCCGACCTACCGGCCGGCGCTCGCGTGCGCACGGGTACTGGCCCGATGAAGCTCGAGGTGCTCGACGACCCCGCCCCGGCGGTGGCGGACCTGCTGGCCGACGTGGCGGCTGGTGGCGGCCACGTGGTGCTGACCGGTGGCAGCTCGCCGAAGCGCGCCTACGAGCTGGCCGCCGCGCGCGGCGACGACTGGAGCGGCGCGACCATCTGGTACGGGGACGAGCGCTGCGTCCGGCCCGACCACGAGTGGTCGAACCACGCGATGGCCGAGGCGGCGCTGCTCTCGCGCCTGGACCCACGGCCCGACGTGCTGCGGATGGACGGCGAGCTGGGGCCCGAGGCCGGCGCCGAGGCCTACGAGGCGCTGGTGCGCGACCGGCTCGGTGAGGAGCCGCGCTGGGACCTGCTGCTGCTCGGCCTCGGCCCGGATTCGCACACCGCGTCGCTGTTCCCGGGCAAGCCGGAGGTCGACGTCACCGACCGGCTGGTGGTCGGGGTGCCGGAGGCGGGCATGGAGCCGCAGGTGCCGCGCATCACGCTGACGCTGCCGGCGCTCAACGCCGCGCGCCGGGTCGTGTTCCTGGTCACCGGCGAGTCGAAGCGAGAGGCGGTGCGGCGGGCGTTCGGCGACCCGGCCGACCCGACCTCTCCCGCTGCCCACGTGCGTCCCACCGAGGGCGAGCTGACCGTGTACCTCGACCCGGCCGCAGCGCCTTGAGCGACCAGTTCGTCGGCATCGACGTCGGCGGCACGAAGATCGCCGTCGCCACCCTGCAGGCGGGGGAGCTGAGCGAGTCGGACCTCCACCACACCGAGCTCGCGAACCAGGAGGCGCTCGTCTCGCAGCTGATCGAGGTGATCGAGCAGGCGCGCTCGCCGGACACGAAGGCGGTCGGCATCGGCGTGCCGTCGCTGATCGAGTTCGCGACCGGCCGGATCCGCTCCAGCGTGAACATCCCGCTCAAGGACCTGCCGCTGCGCGAGCTGCTGACCGAGCGCGCGGGGCTGCCGGTCTACGTCGAGAACGACGCCTCGTGCGCCGCCCTCGCCGAGGCGTTCCGCGACGGCCACATGGCCGTCCCGCACCTCGTGATGTTCACGGTCGGCACGGGCGTCGGCGGCGGGCTGGTGCTCAACGGGCGGCTGTACCGCGGGGCGACCGGGACCGCCTCGGAGGTCGGCCACACGATCATCGGGCTCGACCTGGAGGGCGGCGCGCCGCCGCACAGCGGCGTGTTCCCACAGGCGGGCTCGCTGGAGCGACTCGCGTCGGGCACCGCGCTCGACCGGCTGGCCGAGGACGCCGCCCGCGAGGACCCGAACTCGTTCCTCGGGCGGCGGCTCACGCGCACCGGCGGCGTCACCGGTCACGACGTGGTCGACGGCGCGCGCGAGGGCGACGAGGCGTCGATCCGCTGCCTGCGGATCCTCGGCGAGCGCCTCGGCATCGGGATCGCGAACGCGATCACGATGTTCGACCCGCTCGAGGTGGTGATCGGCGGCGGCGTGTCGGCGGCGGGCGAGCTGCTGCTCGGCCCGGCCCGCGAGGTGGCGTGGAAGTACGCGGTGCCCGGCGCCGGCTCGCAGTGCGAGATCCGCCTCGCCCGCCACGGCCCGCGGGCCGGCGTGCTCGGCGCGGCGCTGATAGCGGCGCAGGAGTACGCCGAGGAGACCGGACAGGTGATGGAGGAGGCGGTGGAGGGACGATGAGGATCGCGTGCGCG
>JBKOYW010000067.1:0-3827 GCA_046744275.1 Actinomycetota bacterium | reverse complement strand
CAGTGGCGCCCGGTCGGCCCGGTCGGCTACGACGCCGGCGAGCCGGTGCCTGAGGACGAGCGGCGCGTCTACGACGTGCGCGACGTCATCCGCGGCGTCGTCGACGGCGGCCGGCTGCTCGAGTGGGCCCCGAAGTGGGCCAAGAACATCGTCTGCGGCTTCGCGCGCATGGACGGCCGCCCGGTCGGCGTGATCGCCAACCAGCCGAAGTACCTCGGCGGCGTGCTCGACTCCGAGTCGGCCTCCAAGGGCGCGCGTTTCGTGCGCACCTGCAACGCGTTCGGGCTCCCGCTCGTGGTCCTCGTCGACACGCCGGGCTTCATGCCGGGCACGCGCCAGGAGCAGTCCGGCGTGATCCGCCACGGCGCCAAGCTCGTGCACGCGTTCGCCGAGGCGAGCGTGCCGAAGATCACCGTCGTGCTGCGCAAGGCGTTCGGCGGCGCGTTCATCGCCATGAACGCGCGCGACCTCGGCGCCGACTACACGTTCGCCTGGCCGCAAGCCCAGCTCGGGGTCATGGGCGCCAAGCAGGCGGTCACGATCGTCAAGCGGCGTGACATCGCCGCGTCGGAGGACCCGGTGAGCGCGCGCGAGACGTTCGCCTCCGAGTACGCCGACGAGCACCTGAACGCGAGCACCGCCGCGGCCGAGGGCTTCATCGACGAGGTCATCCTGCCCGGCGATACGCGCCGGCGGCTGACCGAGGCGCTGTCGACGCTCGACGCGATCGCCCAACCCGCACCCGGCGTGAGGAACATCCCACTGTGACCGGAGCCATCACCGACACGATCAGCTGGTGGGCGCCGTTCGAGGCGCTCGAGACCGGCCAGGAGTTCACCACCCGCGGGCGCACGGTGACGGAGGCCGACGTGGTCTCGTTCGCCGCGCTCACGGGCGACTGGCACCCCCAGCACTGCGACGCCGAGTGGGCGGGTGCCTCGCCGTTCGGCGAGCGGATCGCTCACGGCATGCTCGTCGTCTCGCTGGCGGCTGGGCTGGTGCCGTTCGATCCCGGCCGCGTGGTCGCGCTGCGGCGCGTGGCCGACGCCACGTTCAAGCGCCCCGTGCGGTTCGGCGACACGCTGCGCGTCGAGGGCCGGATCGCCGACCTGACGCCGGCCGGCGACGACGCCGGCCTCGTCACGTTCGCGTGGAACGTCGTCAACCAGGACGGCCGCACGGTGTCCCGCGCGCGCGTGGAGGTGCTGTGGAAGCGCGACGTGGCCGCGGAGACCGAGCCCGAGCCCGGGCGCAACGGCGAGTTCGTCCCGATCCCGCTGTGATGGGCATGCTCGACGGAAAGAAGCTCCTCATCACGGGAGTCGTCAACCGTGAGTCGATCGCCTACGAGGTCGCGCGCCAGGCCCAGGAGGCGGGCGCCGAGGTCGTCCTGACCTCGTTCGGCCGCGTGCGGCGGATGACCGAGCGCTCGGCGTCCAAGCTCGACGGCCCGCCCGACGTGCTCGAGCTCGACGTCAACAACCCCGAGGACATCGAGAACGTGGCGAACGAGCTGCGCGAGCGCTGGGGACACGTCGACGGCATCCTGCACGCGATCGCGTTCGCCCCCGAGGACGCGCTCGGCGGCAACTTCCTCAACACGCCCGCGGAGAGCGCCGAGGTGGCGTTCAAGACCAGCGCCTACTCGCTGAAGGCCCTGGCGGCAGGCCTCGCCGACCTCTTCCCCGAGGAGGGGGCGAGCGTCGTGGGGCTCGACTTCGACGCCTCCGTGGCCTGGCCGGTCTACGACTGGATGGGCGTGGCGAAGGCCGCGCTGGAGGCGACCTCGCGCTACCTGGCGCGTGACCTCGGGCCGCGCGGCGTGCGCGTGAACCTGGTGTCCGCAGGCCCGCTGGGCACGCTGGCCGCGCGTGGGATCCCCGGCTTCGGCGATCTCGCGACCGCGTGGCAGCGGCAGGCCCCGCTGGGCTGGGACACCGACGACCCGGCGCCCGTCGCGGGCGCGATCCTGTTCCTGCTCAGCGACCTCGCGCGCGGCATCACGGGCGAGATCCTGCACGTCGACGGCGGGTTCCACGCGATGGGCACGGCCATGGCCGCCGTGCTCGAGGAGGCGGAGGCATGAAGCCCGCGGTGTTCCTGACCGGCGCGACCGGCTTCCTCGGCATGGAGGTCCTCGCGCGGCTGCTCGAGGCGGGCGACCGCAAGGTCGTCGCGCTCGTGCGCGCGAGCGACGACGCGGCAGCCGAGGACCGGCTGTACGGCGTCCTGAACACGCTGTGGCGCGACCCGACGCCCTACCAGGAGAACGTGCGGGCGGTGGCGGGCGACGTGACGAGCGCCGGGCTCGGGCTCGAGCAGACCCAGCGCACGGCGCTGGCCGAGGAGATCGGGGCGGTGCTGCACTGCGCGGCGTCGATCTCGTTCGACCTGCCGCTGGACGACGCGCGGGCGATCAACGTCGAGGGCACGCGCGAGGTGATCGGCTTCGCGCGCGAGTGCAAGGCGCTCGGGCGCCTGGAGCGCTTCCTGCACGTCTCGACCGCCTACGTGTCCGGCAAGTACGAGGGCACGTTCCGCGAGCGCCAGCTCGACGCGGGGCAGGAGTTCCGCAACACGTACGAGCAGACGAAGTGGGAGGCCGAGCACATCGTCCGCGACGCCGGCGACCTGTCCCCGGCGATCGCGCGGCCGAGCATCGTGATGGGCGAGTCCGACACGGGCTGGACGCCGGCCTTCAACGTGCTCTACTGGCCGCTACGGGCGTTCTCGCGCGGGCTGTTCGACGAGATCCCGTCGCTGCCGTCGGCGCACGTCGACATCGTGCCGGTGGACTACGTCGCCGACGCGCTGGTGCAGCTGCTCGACAACCACGAGGAGGGCGTCTTCAACCTCGTGTCCGGCCGCGACGCGCCGTTCGCGAACGAGCTCGTCGAGCTCGCGTGCGACCGCTTCGACCGGCCGCGCCCGGCGATCGTCCCGCAGGCGGCGGACGCCACGGACGACGACCACGGGGCCGTCTACCTGCCGTACTTCGACATGGAGGTCGTGTTCGACGACTCCCGTGCCCGCGCGCTGCTCGAGCCGGCCGGCATCTGCCCGCCGCGGCTGCCCGACTACTTCGGGCGGCTCATCGACTACGCCGAGGCGGTCCGCTGGGGCAAGCGGTCGATGAAGCGCGACGAGGCGCGCGAGTGGCTCAGGGAGACGGAGGCCGCGGCGGCCTGAGATCCGCCTCGAGCGCCGAGTGATCGCTGAGGCCGTCGTCCCGCCACCCGTGGTGGTAGGCGGCGGCCTCGACCTCGAGCCCGGCCGCGAACACGTGGTCCAGGCGCCAGCCACCGCCGTGGCTCCACACCCAGCTCGGCTCCTTCGACTCGTAGCCGTGGACCGCCCGGAACGCGTCGGCGAAGCCGAGGTCGCGTAGGCCGGGGACGACGCCCAGCTCGGCCGAGTCCCACGGCTCGCCGCGCTCCTCGCGGAGGCGCCCACGCGAGTCGCGGGCGAACGAGATCACTGTGCCGTCGGGGTACTCGCGGCGTGGCGTGTTGAGGTCCCCGCACAGCACGCGCGGGCCGGAGCCGGCCTCGAGGCCGGCGCGCAGCGCGGCGAGCGTGTCGGGCTTGATCCAGCCGTTGGCCGCGTTCGGCACGTGGGCGGTGTGGATCACGACGCCGTCGATCTCGGCCGCCAGGGCCGTCTCCTGCCACGGGACCATCAGTGGTTGCGCGCCGCCGAGCGGGGCCCGCGCGGCGATCAGCACGCCGGTGCGCCGGCGGCCGGCGGGCTCGCGCGCGGGGTCGGCGTCGTCGAGCGAGCAGAGGGCGTGCGGGAGCCCGATCGTCTCGAGCGCCGCCCGCCACAGC